>NZ_JBHYXD010000005.1:176649-194013 GCF_042751995.1 Streptomyces sp. NPDC059371
GCGCCCCGGGTTTTTTTGGGGTTCTTGCCGCCGCGCCCCACGGCGCGCGCGCCGGAGGCCCGCCCCCGCGCCCCCGCCGGCGGGGGGGGCCGGGCAACCGGGACCCGCGGCGGCCCGCCGGGACCGGGAACCGAACCGGCGGTGGTTTCGTGAGTAGGGGAACCGGACCCATGGAGCGGCCGTGAAGGCGGCACACCAGAGCCACAGGGAGGGCGCGTGAGCGGCAGACCCGAACTCAGGGGGCGGGCCGCCCGGCTCGCGCGGCTCCTTCCGGCCGGGGCCGGACAGGCCGCCCGCACCCCCTTCGTCCTTCTGGTGGTCCTTCTCCTCGGCGGCGGCCTCATCGGGCTCCTCGTGCTGAACTCGGCGCTCAGCGAAGGCGCGTTCCGCCTCGACGACCTCCAGAAGGAGACCAAGAGCCTCACCGACGAGGAACAGGCCCTCCAGCGGGACGTGGACGCCTACTCGGCCCCCGACGCCCTCCAGCGCCGCGCCCGTGAACTCGGCATGGTGCCCGGCGGCGACCCGGCCTTCCTCGGCCCCGACGGCACCGTCAAGGGCGTGCCCGGAGCCGCCGGCTCCACCGCGCGGTCCCCGATGGTCCCCCCGCCCGAGGTCCTCGCCCCGGCCCGCACCCCGAGCCGGGCCGCGGCGCGGAGCGCGACGCCGCCCCCCGGCTCACGGCAGTCCTCCGCGAGAGCCTCCAAACAGCCCTCCACGACCCCTGGCAGGTGACGGAAGTGTCCGACAGGGAACCGCCGCGACGCCGCGTGCCCGGCCCCGCCAGGCCGGGCCGCCCGGCGGGGCGGAACCGGCCGGGGCCGGGCGCCCGCCCCGGGCGCCGTCCGGCCGCGAACCGCTCCGACGGCCCGAGTCTCATCCGGCTCGGCAGCCCGCGCCCCCGCCTGCGCATGGTCAGCCTCGCCCTGACGCTGGTGATGATCGCGTTCGTCGTGCGGCTGCTGCAGGTGCAGGCCGTGGACGCGGGCACCTATGCCGCCAAGGCCGAGCAGAACCGGTACGTCGGGCGCACCCTGGCCGCCGAGCGCGGCGGGATCACCGACCGCGACGGCGTCGAACTGGCGACGAGCGTGGACGCGTACGACATCACCGCGGACCCGACGATGTTCACGCGCGAGTCCACCGGGGCGGGGGACGCCCCCGAACAGGCCGCGGCCCTCCTCGGCCCGATCATCGGCCAGGACGTCGACACCGTCGCCAGGAAGCTGCGGACGAGGAACACCCGCTACGTCCTCCTCGCGCACCGCCGCACCCCCCAGGTCTGGCAGCAGATCAAGGACCTCAAGAGCACACTCGGGACCAAGGCCGAGACCGACCGGAACACGGTCAACGTCCTCGCGGGCGTCCTCGCGGTACCGGCCAGCAAGCGCGTGTACCCGAACGGCGACCTCGCCGCCGGGATACTGGGCTGGGTCAACGCCGACGGCAAGGGCGGCGGCGGTGTCGAGCAGCAGTTGAACAAGCAGCTCACCGGCAAGGACGGCAAGATCCGCTACGCGCAGTCCGGGGGCCGTCAGGTGCCGACCGTGGGCTCCACCGAGACACCGGCCGTCGCCGGTTCCGACGTCGAGCTCACCATCGACCGGGACATCCAGTGGGCCGCGCAGGACGCCATCGCCGAGCAGGTGAAGGAGTCCGGGGCGGACCGCGGCTACGTGATAGTGCAGGACACGAAGACCGGCCAGGTCCTCGCCATGGCCAACGCGCCCGGCTTCGACCCCAACGACCTCACCCAGGCCAACGCGGCGGCCATGGGCAACGCGGCCCTCCAGGACGCGTACGAGCCCGGCTCCACCGCCAAGCTGATGTCGATGGCCGCCGTCCTCCAGGAGAACGCGGCGACACCCGGGACCCATGTCGTCGTGCCCAACCGGCTGCACCGCGGCGACCGGCTCTTCCAGGACGACGTCGACCACAAGACCTGGAACCTCACGCTCAACGGCGTGCTCGCCATGTCCAGCAACATCGGCACCATCCTGGCGACCGGCCAGCTCGGCAAGACCCAGAAACAGGCCAACCAGGTCCTCTACTCGTATCTCCGCAAGTTCGGCATCGGCAGCCCCACCGGGCTCGGTTTCCCCGGCGAGACGGCGGGCATCCTCGCGCCCGCCGACAAATGGTCGACCTCGCAGCAGTACACGATCCCTTTCGGCCAGGGCGTGTCGATCAACGCGATGCAGGCCGCTTCCGTCTACTCGACGATCGCCAACGGCGGCGTCCGTGTCGAGCCGACCCTGGTGCGCGGCACGAAGGGGCCCGACGGCCGCTTCACACCCACCGCCGAGCCGAAGAAGACCCGGGTCGTGAGCGAGAAGACGGCGAAGGCACTCGCCCAGATGCTGGAGTCCGTGGTGGACGACAAGCAGGGCACCGGCATCAGGGCGCGCATCCCCGGGTACCGGGTCGCGGGCAAGACCGGTACGGCCAACCGCGTGGATCCGGCCACCGGGAAATACCGCGGCTACACCTCCTCCTTCGCGGGCTTCGCCCCCGCCGACAAGCCCCGCGTCACCGTCTACTGCGCGATCCAGAACGCCACGAAGGGCAGCTACTACGGCGGCCAGATCTGCGGACCCGTCTTCAAGCAGGTGATGGAGTTCGCCCTGAAGACCCTTCAGGTCCCGCCCACCGGCGCCCACGCGGCCCGGCTGCCCGTCGACTACACGCCGTGACCGCCCCCGACCGCACGCTGTGATCAGCGACCCCGCACAACGGACCAGGAACCACTCGTGACAACGATCACTCCGGACCCCGGGAACCAGCACCCCCCGCGCACCCCGTCCGCGCCCTCGCTTCGCTCCGGCGGGGGTGAGCCCGGTACGCTCACCGCCGTGCCACAAGCTGATCAGTCCCAAACCACCCAGAAGGGCGTCCCTGTGACATATCCGGGGCCGCCGCGTCCGGTTCACGTCTCCGCCATCCCCATCGCGGAGCTGGCCGATCAGCTGGGTGCCGAGAAGCCGGAGAGCGACGTCGGGGCCACGGGCATCACCCATGACTCCCGGGCGGTGCGACCCGGCGACGTGTACGCCGCTCTGCCGGGCGCCCGCCTGCACGGCGCCGACTTCGTGACCCAGGCGGCCGGCCTCGGCGCCGTCGCGGTGCTCACCGACCCGACCGGCGCCGACCGTGCCGCGGCCACCGGCCTGCCGGTCCTCGTCGTCGAGGACCCCCGCGGATCGATGGGCGAGCTCGCGGCCACCATCTACGGCCACCCGGGGCGCGATCTCCTCCAGATCGGCATCACGGGCACCTCGGGCAAGACCACGACGGCCTACCTCGTCGAGGGCGGCCTGAAGACCATCCGCTCCACCGGCCTGATCGGCACGGTGGAGACGCGCATCGGCGACGAGCGCATCAAGTCCGAGCGCACCACACCCGAGGCCACCGACCTCCAGGCCCTGTTCGCCGTCATGCGCGAGCGCGGGGTCGACTCGGTCGCGATGGAGGTCTCCAGCCACGCGCTCGTCCTCGGCCGCGTCGACGGCTGCGTCTTCGACGTCGCCGTCTTCAACAACCTCAGCCCGGAACACATGGAGTTCCACACGGGCATGGAGGACTACTTCCAGGCCAAGGCCCAGCTCTTCACGGCCAGGCGCAGCCGGCTCGGCGTCGTGAACCTCGACGACGAGTACGGCCGCAGGCTCGCGGGGGAGGCCACCGTCCCCGTCGTCACCTTCTCCGCCGAGGGCCACCCGGACGCCGACTGGCGCGCCGAGGAGGTCGAAGTCGGCCCGATGGACTCGACGTTCACCGCCCTCGGCCCCAAGGGCGAGCGGATCACCGCCCGCTCGCCGCTCGCCGGCCCCTTCAACGTGGCCAACACGCTCGCCGCGATCGTCGCCCTCACGGCCGCCGGGATCGCCCCGCAGACCGCGGCCGACGGAATCGCCGCCGTCCCCGGAGTCCCGGGCCGGCTGGAGCGCGTGGACGAGGGGCAGCCGTACCTCGCCGTCGTCGACTACGCCCACAAGACGGACGCCGTCGAATCCGTCCTGCGCGCCCTGCGCAAGGTCACCGAGGGCCGGCTGCACGTGGTGCTCGGCTGCGGCGGCGACCGGGACAGGACGAAGCGGATGCCGATGGGCGCGGCCGTGGCCCGGCTCGCCGACACCGCCGTCCTCACCTCCGACAACCCCCGCTCCGAGGACCCCCTCGCGATCCTCGCCACGATGCTCGCGGGTGCCGCCGAGGTGCCGGCCCACGAGCGCGGCGAGGTCCAGGTCTTCGAGGACCGGGCCGCCGCCATCGCCGCGGCCGTCGCGCGCGCAAAGCCCGGGGACACCGTGCTGATCGCCGGCAAGGGCCACGAGCAGGGCCAGGACATCGCCGGGGTGGTGCGTCCCTTCGACGACCGCCAGGTGCTCCGCGAAGCTATCCAGCAGACCCAGGGATGAACTTGTGATCGCCCTCTCTCTCGCCGAGATCGCAGCAGTCGTCGGCGGGCAGACGTACGACATACCGGATCCGGGGCTACAGGTCACCGGACCGGTCGTCAGAGACTCCCGTGAAGTGGAGTCCGGCAGCCTCTTCGTCGCCTTCGTCGGCGAACGCGTGGACGGCCACGACTACGCCGGGGCGGTGATCGAGGCCGGCGCGGCCGCCGTCCTGGCGTCCCGCCCCGTCGGCGTGCCCGCCATCGTCGTCGACGACGTGCAGACGGCCCTCGGCGCCCTCGCCCGCCATGTCGTCGAACGGCTCGGCGCGACCCTCGTGGCCCTCACCGGCTCCGCGGGCAAGACCAGCACCAAGGACCTGATCGCCCAGGTACTGCGGAGCAAGGCGCCGACCGTCTTCACCCCCGGCTCCCTCAACAACGAGATCGGACTGCCCCTCACCGCGCTCAGCGCCACCGAGGAGACGAAGTTCCTCGTGCTGGAGATGGGCGCCCGCGGCATCGGCCACATCCGCTACCTGACGGAACTCACCCCGCCGCGGATCGGTCTCGTCCTCAACGTCGGCACCGCCCACATCGGCGAGTTCGGCGGCCGCGAACAGATCGCGCAAGCAAAGGGCGAGCTCGTCGAGAGCCTCCCCGAGGACGGCGCCGCGATCCTCAACGCGGACGACCCCCTCGTACGCGCCATGGCGTCGCGCACGAAGGCGCGCGTGATCCTCTTCGGAGAGTCCGGCGAAGCGGACGTACGGGCCGAGAACGTCCGGCTCACGGACAGCGGACAGCCTTCCTTCAGCCTTCGCACACCCTCCGGGTGCAGTGATGTGACCATGCGCCTGTACGGTGAGCACCACGTGTCGAACGCGCTCGCCGCGGCCGCCGTCGCCCATGAGCTGGGCATGTCCGCAGACGAGATCGCCCGCGCGCTCTCCGAGGCGGGCTCCCTCTCCCGCTGGCGGATGGAGGTCACCGAGCGTCCGGACGGCGTGACGGTCGTCAACGACGCCTACAACGCGAACCCCGAGTCCATGCGGGCCGCCCTGCGCGCGCTCGCTGCGATGGGCACAGCCCGTCAGGCACAAGGGGGTCGTACGTGGGCGGTGCTCGGTCAGATGGCCGAGCTCGGGGACGAGGCGCTCGCCGAGCACGACGCGGTCGGACGGCTTGCCGTCCGGCTCAATGTCGGCAAGCTCGTCGCGGTCGGGGGCAGGGAAGCGTCCTGGCTGCAACTGGGCGCATATAACGAGGGTTCGTGGGGTGAGGAGTCGGTGCACGTGTCCGACGCACAGGCGGCTGTCGACCTGTTGCGCAGCGAGCTGCGCCCAGGGGACGTCGTGCTCGTGAAGGCGTCCAGGTCCGTCGGGCTGGAACGGGTGGCGCTCGCGCTGCTCGCCGACGGTACCGAGGGTGAGGTTTCCGCCCGATGATGAAGCAGATCCTGTTCGCGGGAGTCCTCGGTCTGTTCCTGACCCTGGCCGGCACCCCGCTGCTGATCAAGCTGCTGGCCCGCAAGGGCTACGGCCAGTACATCCGCGACGACGGCCCGCGCGAGCACGCCAGCAAGCGCGGTACGCCGACCATGGGTGGTATCGCCTTCATCCTGGCGACGATCGCCGCGTACTTCCTGAGCAAGGTCATCACCGGCTACCCGCCCACCTATTCGGGTCTGCTGGTCCTCGGCCTGATGTTCGGCATGGGCATGGTCGGCTTCCTGGACGACTACATCAAGATCGTCAAGCGGCGTTCGCTCGGCCTGCGGGCCAAGGCGAAGATGGCCGGACAGCTCATCGTCGGCATCAGTTTCGCGGTGCTGGCCCTGATGTTCGCCGACAACCGCGGCAACACCCCCGCCTCCACCAAGCTGTCGTTCATCACCGACTTCGGCTGGAAGCTCGGCCCGGTGCTGTTCGTGATCTGGGCGCTGTTCATGATCCTCGCGATGTCGAACGGCGTGAACCTGACCGACGGTCTGGACGGTCTGGCCACCGGCGCCTCCGTCCTCGTCTTCGGCGCCTACACGTTCATCGGGGTCTGGCAGTTCCAGGAGTCGTGCGCCAACGCGACGACCCTGACCAACCCGGGCGCCTGCTACGAGGTGCGCGATCCGCTCGACCTGGCCGTGGTGGCCTCCGCCCTGATGGGTGCCTGCCTGGGCTTCCTGTGGTGGAACACGTCGCCCGCCAAGATCTTCATGGGCGACACGGGTTCGCTCGCCCTCGGCGGTGTCCTCACCGGCCTGGCCATCCTCTCCCGCACCGAGCTGCTGGTGGCCATCATGGGCGGCCTGTTCGTCCTCATCACCATGTCGGTGGTCATCCAGGTCGGCTCGTTCAAGCTGACCGGGAAGCGTGTCTTCCGCATGGCCCCGCTCCAGCACCACTTCGAACTCAAGGGCTGGTCCGAAGTCCTTGTGGTGGTCCGATTCTGGATCATCCAGGGCATCTGCGTGATCGTCGGACTCGGCCTCTTCTACGCAGGATGGGCAGCCAAGAAGTGACCAACTGGCAGGGAAAGCACGTCACCGTCGCCGGCCTCGGCGTCTCGGGCATCCCGGCGGCCAAGGTCCTGCACGGCCTCGGCGCGCTCGTCACCGTCGTCAACGACGGCGACGACGACCGGGCCCGCGCGCAGGCCGCGGACCTCGGGGCACTCGGCGTCACCGTGCGCCTCGGTGACGGCGCGACCCTGCCCGAGGGCACCGAGCTCATCGTGACCGCGCCCGGCTGGCAGCCGGACAAGCCGCTGTTCACCGCGGCCGCCGCGGCGGGCGTCCCGGTCTGGGGCGACGTCGAACTCGCCTGGCGGCTGCGGGAACTGGACGGCAGGAAGCCGGCCCCCTGGCTCGCGGTCACCGGCACCAACGGCAAGACCACGACGGTCCAGATGCTCGCCTCCATCCTGAAGGCGGCCGGCCTGCGCACCGCGGCCGTCGGCAACATCGGCGTCTCGCTCCTCGACGCCGTGCTCGGCGAGGAGGAGTACGACGTCCTCGCGGTCGAACTCTCCAGCTACCAGCTCCACTGGGCGCCCTCGCTGCGCGCCCACTCCGGGACCGTGCTGAACCTCGCGCCCGACCATCTCGACTGGCACGGCTCCATGGAGGCGTACGCCGCCGACAAGGGCCGTATCTACGAGGGCAATCGGGTCGCCTGCGTCTACAACGTGGCCGACAAGGCCACCGAGGACCTGGTGCGCGCCGCGGACGTCGAGGAGGGCTGCCGCGCCGTCGGCTTCACCCTCGGCGCTCCGGGACCCTCCCAACTCGGCGTCGTGGACGGCATCCTGGTCGACCGCGCCTTCGTCGAGAACCGGCAGAAGAACGCCCAGGAGCTGGCGGAGGTCTCCGACGTCACTCCGCCCGCCCCGCACAACGTCGCCAACGCCCTTGCCGCGGCGGCCCTGGCGCGCGCCTTCGGGGTGCCTCCCAAGGCCGTACGGGACGGACTGCGGGCCTTCACCCCGGACGCGCACCGCATCGCGCACGTGGCCGACGTGGACGAGGTCGCCTACGTCGACGACTCCAAGGCCACCAACACGCATGCCGCGGAAGCCTCCTTGGCCGCCTACGAGTCGATCGTGTGGATCGCCGGAGGGCTCGCCAAGGGCGCGACCTTCGACGAGCTCGTCGCCCGGTCGGCGAAGCGGCTGAGGGGCGTCGTCCTGATCGGCGCGGACCGCGCGCTGATCCGCGAAGCCCTGGCGCGACACGCCCCCGAAGTACCGGTCGCCGACCTCGACCGGACCGACACTGGGGCGATGCTCGCGGCTGTCCAGGAGGCCAGGAGGCTCGCCGAGCCCGGGGACACGGTGCTGCTGGCCCCGGCCTGCGCGTCCATGGACATGTTCGCCAACTACAACAAGCGCGGTGACGCGTTCGCGGAGGCGGTCCGCGAACTCGGCGCCTGACCCGGTTGCCTGGCCGGGCGAACCTGGGAGGGACGGACACGTGACATCGCTGTGGACCGAAGACCCCGATGCCGGCTAGCCGCACCGGCCGCCCTCCCGTGCGCCGGGCCGGCCGGCCCGACGCCGCAGGGGCGCTCCGCGACAATCCCGTGCGCCGTCTGTACCTGCGTGCCCAAAAGGCCTGGGACCGGCCGCTGACCGCGTACTACCTGATCCTCGGCGGCAGCCTGCTGATCACCGTGCTGGGGCTCGTGATGGTCTACTCGGCCTCGCAGATCACAGCGCTCCAGCTCTCGCTGCCCGGGTCGTACTTCTTCCGCAAGCAGTTCCTCGCCGCCATGATCGGCGGTGTACTGCTGCTCGCCGCCTCCCGGATGCCGGTGAAACTGCACCGGGCGCTGGCCTACCCGATCCTGGCCGGAGCCGTCTTCATGATGGCCCTGGTGCAGGTGCCCGGGATAGGACTCTCGGTCAACGGCAACCAGAACTGGATCTCCCTCGGCGGCTCGTTCCAGATCCAGCCCAGCGAGTTCGGCAAGCTCGCGCTCGTGCTCTGGGGAGCCGATCTGCTCGCCCGCAAACAGGACAAGCGGCTGCTGACCCAGTGGAAACACATGCTGGTGCCGCTCGTGCCCGCCGCGTTCATGCTGCTCGGCCTGATCATGCTCGGCGGCGACATGGGGACGGCGATCATCCTCACGGCCATCCTGTTCGGACTGCTGTGGCTCGCCGGAGCGCCCACCCGGCTGTTCGTGGGCGTGCTCTCCGTCGCCCTGGCGATCGGCTTCCTCCTCATCAAGACCAGCCCCAACCGCATGTCCAGGCTGGCCTGCATCGGCGCGACCGAGCCGGGGCCGCACGACACCTGCTGGCAGGCCGTGCACGGCATCTATGCTCTCGCCTCCGGCGGGCTCTTCGGCTCAGGGCTCGGCGCCAGCGTGGAGAAATGGGGCCAACTGCCCGAAGCGCACACCGACTTCATCTTCGCCATCACTGGGGAGGAACTGGGCCTCGCGGGGACGCTGTCGGTGCTCGCTCTCTTCGCGGCTCTAGGCTATGCGGGTATCCGCGTGGCCGGACGCACGGAGGACCCCTTCGTGAGGTATGCCGCGGGAGGCGTGACCACCTGGATCACGGCCCAGGCCGTGATCAACATCGGTGCGGTGCTCGGTCTGCTGCCGATCGCCGGTGTCCCGCTCCCGCTGTTCTCCTACGGGGGGTCCGCCCTGCTGCCGACCATGTTCGCCATCGGGCTGCTGATCGCGTTCGCGCGTGACGACCCCGCTGCGCGGGCGGCTCTCGCAATGCGGCAACCCCGCTTTGGCAGAAAGCGGGGTGCGGTGAGAGAGTCCGCAAGGGCCGCGGGGCCCCGGAGATGGAACACGATGAGACGGCGTGCCTCTGCGGCGCGTTCGTCCGGAGAGCGGTGAATTTCGGTGCATGTCGTACTCGCCGGCGGGGGGACCGCCGGCCACATCGAGCCCGCGCTCGCCCTCGCGGACGCCCTGCGCAGGCAGGACCCCAGCGTGGGGATCACGGCCCTGGGCACGGAACGGGGCCTGGAGACCCGCCTCGTACCCGAGCGCGGCTACGAACTGGCGCTGATCCCGGCCGTGCCGCTGCCGCGCAAGCCCACCCCCGAGCTGATCACCGTCCCCGGGCGGCTGCGCGGCACGATCAAGGCCGTCGAGCAGATCCTGGAGCGGACCAAGGCGGACGCGGTCGTCGGCTTCGGCGGCTACGTGGCCCTGCCCGGCTACCTGGCGGCCAAGCGCCTCGGCGTGCCGATCGTCATCCACGAGGCCAACGCCAGGCCCGGACTCGCCAACAAGATCGGATCGCGGTACGCGGCGCAGGTCGCCGTCTCCACGCCCGACAACAAGCTCCGCGGGGCCCGTTACATCGGCATCCCGCTGCGCCGCACCATCGCCACCCTCGACCGGGCCGCCGTACGGCCCGAGGCGCGCGCCGCCTTCGGACTCGACCCGAACCTGCCGACGCTGCTCGTGTCGGGCGGCTCGCAGGGCGCCCGCCGCCTCAACGAGGTGGTCCAGCAGGCGGCTCCGTACCTCCAGCAGGCCGGAATCCAGATCCTGCACGCGGTCGGCCCGAAGAACGAACTGCCGCAGGTGCACCAGATGCCGGGGATGCCCCCGTACATCCCGGTACCGTACGTGGACCGGATGGATCTCGCGTACGCCGCGGCCGACATGATGCTCTGCCGCGCGGGCGCGATGACCGTCGCCGAACTCTCCGCCGTCGGACTGCCCGCCGCCTACGTCCCGCTGCCCATCGGCAACGGCGAACAGCGGCTGAACGCCCAGCCGGTGGTCAAGGCCGGCGGCGGACTGCTGGTCGACGACGCGGAGCTGACCCCGCAGTGGGTGCAGCAGAACGTGCTGCCCGTGCTCGCCGACCCGCACCGGCTGTACGAGATGTCGGTCGCCGCCAGTGAGTTCGGCCGACGCGACGCCGACGACCTGCTCGTCGCCATGGTGTACGAGGCGATCGCCTCGCGCCGGCACTAGGACCGCATGAGGGAAGGCAGGGAGCGTGGCCGGACCGAGTACCGCCGAGCGCGGTGAACGGCAGAAGCTGGAGTCCGGCCCGCCCCGGCCGCCCCTCGTCGGGCGGCTCCGCCGCCTTCGTAGGCTCATCATCCTTTTGCTCGTGGTGGTGTTGGCCGGAGCCGCCGCGGTGTGGATCCTCTACGGTTCCTCCTGGTTGCGCACGGAACGCGTGTCCGTCTCCGGGACGCGGGTGCTGACCCCCGCGCAGGTGCGCGAAGCGGCCGGCGTGCCGGTCGGGTCCCCGCTGGTCTCCGTCGACACGGACGCCATCGAGGCGCGGCTGCTCAGGGAATTGCCCCGGATCGACTCGGTCGAGGTCGTCCGGTCCTGGCCGCACGGAATCGGTCTGAGAGTGACCGAACGGACTCCGGTCCTTATCGTCGGAAAAGGCGCGAAGTTCGTCGAAGTGGACGCCAAGGGCGTCCGGTTCGCCACGGTTTCCGAGGCCCCGAAGGGTGTGCCCGTCCTGGAGTTGGCGGTGTCCAGGGGTGCCGCCGCGGCGCGCCGCTTCCCCGCCGACCGGCTCGTGCGCGAGGCGGTGCGGATCGCCGGGGACATCCCGGACCGGGTCGCCCGTGACACCCGTACCCTCAAGGTCCGTTCCTACGACGCCGTCTCGCTGGAGTTGACGGGCGGCCGGACCGTCGAGTGGGGCAGCGCGGAGAAGGGCCGGGCGAAGGCCAGGACGCTCCTTGCTCTCATGAAAGCCGATTCCGGGGCCCGGCACTTCGACGTAAGTGCCCCCACCGCCCCCGCATCGTCCAGCAGTTGACTCGCATCGATGCAGGCCAGCACCCTGGTTGGGCAGTGCTCGGCCTGATCACATAGGGTGAAAAGAAAAACGGGAGGTTCGGCGTGTTCGTTGAACGCGCGCCACTTGTCGACTTAGTGTCCTGTTCGGAAGAGTCCAAGGAACAGACACACTGGTAACCCTAAACTTCAGCGTTAGGGTTCGGGTCGGCGTTCGGACCGTCCCATTCGGCATCAGTCGTCGGATCGCGAGCGTGCGAGGCGACGACACGTAACTCGAGGCGAGAGGCCTTCGACGTGGCAGCACCGCAGAACTACCTCGCAGTCATCAAAGTCATCGGTGTCGGCGGCGGTGGTGTCAATGCCATCAACCGGATGATCGAGGTCGGTCTCAAGGGTGTCGAGTTCATCGCCATCAACACCGACGCGCAGGCGCTGTTGATGAGCGACGCCGACGTCAAGCTCGACGTCGGCCGGGAACTCACCCGCGGCCTCGGGGCCGGAGCCAACCCGGCCGTCGGCCGCAAGGCCGCCGAGGACCACCGCGAGGAGATCGAGGAGGTCCTCAAGGGGGCCGACATGGTCTTCGTGACGGCGGGAGAGGGCGGCGGCACCGGCACCGGCGGCGCGCCCGTCGTGGCCAGCATCGCCCGCTCGCTGGGCGCCCTCACCATCGGCGTGGTCACCCGTCCGTTCACCTTCGAGGGCCGGCGCCGCGCCAACCAGGCCGAGGACGGCATCGCGGAACTCCGCGAAGAGGTCGACACCCTCATCGTCATCCCGAACGACCGACTGCTGTCCATCTCGGACCGCCAGGTCTCCGTCCTCGACGCCTTCAAGTCGGCGGACCAGGTCCTGCTCTCCGGTGTCCAGGGCATCACGGACCTCATCACCACGCCCGGTCTGATCAACCTCGACTTCGCCGACGTCAAGTCCGTCATGTCCGAGGCCGGTTCGGCGCTCATGGGCATCGGCTCCGCCCGCGGCGACGACCGCGCGGTGGCGGCGGCCGAGATGGCCATCTCCTCGCCGCTGCTGGAAGCCTCCATCGACGGGGCCCGCGGCGTCCTGCTGTCCATCTCCGGCGGCTCCGACCTCGGCCTGTTCGAGATCAACGAAGCGGCCCAGCTCGTCAGCGAGGCGGCGCACCCCGAGGCCAACATCATCTTCGGCGCTGTGATCGACGACGCTCTCGGCGACGAGGTGCGGGTCACCGTCATCGCCGCCGGCTTCGACGGCGGTCAGCCGCCGGCCAAGCGCGAGAACGTCCTCGGCTCGGCCTGGGGCCCGCGCCGCCCCCCCGCCCCCGCCGCGCCCGGCCGATGCCCCCCCCCCCGGGGGTGGCGCGGGCGCGGCCCCCCCGCCGCCCCGCCCCCCCCCACCCCCCCCAACGCCCCCCGCACGCCCCCGCCCCCACCCCCCCCCCCAGTCCCGGCGCGTCCGGCCGAGAGCCGCCCGTCCTTCGGTTCGCTCGGCAGCGTCACGCCCAAGGAGCCGGCGTCGGAGCCCGCGCCGGAGCCGGTCAGCGAGCTGCCGGTGTCCCCGCCGGTCCCGCCGTCCCGCTCCTACTCGGACAGCGCGGCCGAGGAACTGGACGTGCCGGACTTCCTGAAGTGATAGGACAGCGCTCCGCCGCGAGCACCGTGGGCGGCGCCCACTTCGCCTTCACCGACAGGTGGGGCGGGGTGAGCGCCGTTCCGTACGAGGAGCTCAACCTCGGCGGGGCGGTCGGCGACGACCCCGGCGCCGTACGCGCCAACCGGGAACTGGCGGCCAAGGCACTCGGGCTCGACCCGGCCCGGGTCGTCTGGATGAACCAGGTGCACGGGCCCGACGTGGCCGTCGTCGAGGAGCCCTGGGGCGCCTCGGAGATCCCCGCCGTCGACGCGATGATCACGGCGCGGCGGGGGCTGGCGCTCGCCGTCCTCACCGCCGACTGCACGCCCGTCCTGCTGGCCGACCCCGTCGCCGGGGTGGCGGCCGCCGCGCACGCGGGACGGCCCGGCATGGTCGCCGGCGTGGTTCCCGCGGCCGTACGGGCCATGGTGGAACTCGGCGCCGACCCGGCCAGGATCGTCGCCCGCACCGGACCCGCCGTCTGCGGACGGTGCTACGAGGTGCCGGACGCGATGCGCGCCGAGGTCGCCGCCGCGGAACCCGCGGCCTACGCCGAGACCCGGTGGGGGACGCCCGCGGTCGATGTGACCGCCGGGGTGCACGCGCAGCTCGAACGGCTCGGAGTGCGTGACCGGGAGCAGTCGCCGGTGTGCACGATCGAATCGGGGGACCACTTCTCGTACCGACGGGACCGCACGACCGGGCGGCTCGCCGGTTACGTCTGGCTGGACTGATAGGGCATGACGGACCGTAAGGCTCAACTCGCCGCGAATCTGGCGAAAGTGGAAGAGCGCATCACGGCGGCGTGCACGGCCGCCGGGCGCAAGCGCGAAGAAGTGACCCTGATCGTGGTCACCAAGACCTATCCCGCCGCCGATGTGCGGATCCTGTCCGAACTCGGTGTGCGTCACGTGGCCGAGAACCGGGACCAGGACGCTGCGCCCAAGAGCGCGGAGTGCTCGGATCTGCCGCTGTTGTGGCATTTTGTCGGTCAATTGCAGACCAACAAGGTGCGTTCTGTGGTTGGTTACGCGGATTTCGTGCAGTCCATCGACCGTTCCCGGCTCGTCACGGCCCTCTCGAACGAGGCGGTGCGGGCGGAGCGCGAAGTGGGATGCCTCGTCCAGGTCGCGCTGGACGCTCAGGAGAGCGGCCGCGGTGAGCGCGGAGGCGTGGGGGTCGGCGGGGTCGAGGAGTTGGCCGACCTCGTCGCGCAGTCCCCGGGCCTCCGGTTCGACGGGCTGATGACCGTCGCTCCGCTCACCGGCGTCTACGCGGGGCGCCAACAAGAGGCGTTCGGGCGGCTGATGGATTTGTCGACTGCCGTACGCCGGGCCCATCCGGCTGCGAACATGGTCTCGGCAGGGATGAGCTCGGATCTCGAACAGGCCGTGGCGGCCGGAGCGACACATGTACGCGTCGGTACTGCGGTACTCGGAGTCCGACCCGGCCTCCGGTAACGTCGCCAAGAAGTCGGACCACAGCAGAAAATATGGTCATTACCGCCAAATGCGGGCATAACGACCTCGTGGATCGCGGGCACTTGGCAACTCGTCAGCCGATCCACCACAGAGCGGAGGACTCAGAGAATGGCCGGCGCGATGCGCAAGATGGCGGTCTACCTCGGCCTCGTGGAGGACGATGGGTACGACGGCAGAGGATTCGACCCCGACGACGACTTCGAGCCCGAGCTCGACCCGGAGCCCGAGCGTGACCGGAGACGGCATGAACCGCCGCACCAGTCACATCAGGCGCACTCGCCCCAAAGGGACGAACCGGTACGAGTGGTACAGCCCTCGGCGCCCCGCGACCCGGTGCCGCATTCCGCGTCGCTCGCCGCGGAGTCCGGGCGTCCGGCACGCATCGCCCCCGTGGCGTCCATCACACAAGAACGTCAGAGCCTGGAGAAGAACGCCCCGGTGATCATGCCCAAGGTCGTGTCGGAACGAGAGCCGTACCGGATCACCACGCTGCACCCCCGGACGTACAACGAGGCCCGTACCATCGGGGAACACTTCCGTGAGGGCACCCCGGTGATCATGAACCTGACGGAGATGGACGACACTGACGCGAAGCGACTTGTCGACTTCGCCGCCGGTTTGGTGTTCGGTCTCCACGGCAGCATCGAGCGGGTGACGCAGAAGGTGTTCCTGTTGTCGCCTGCTAACGTCGATGTCACGGCGGAGGACAAGGCCCGCATCGCAGAGGGCGGGTTCTTCAACCAGAGCTGAGACGCAGGACCGGAAACACCGCATGGGAAACAGGGGAGAGGGAAGCACGGATCATGAGCGTGGTCGGGCAGGTCTTCTACATCGCGCTGATGTGCTTCCTCATCGTGCTGATTTTCCGGTTGGTCATGGACTACGTCTTCCAGTTCGCCCGCTCATGGCAACCCGGCAAGCCGATGGTGGTCGTTCTGGAGGCCACCTACACTGTCACCGATCCACCGCTCAAGCTTCTGCGGCGGTTCATTCCGCCGTTGCGTCTCGGGGGCGTGGCGCTTGACCTGTCCTTCTTCGTACTGATGATCATCGTCTTCATCTTGATCAGACTTACGCAGAGCGTGATGTGAGCGATGTGAACGATACGGTCTTGCCGAATGCCGACGACTACGTTGAGGTGAAGAGATGCCGTTGACCCCCGAGGACGTGCGGAACAAACAGTTCACGACCGTCCGCCTCCGAGAAGGCTATGACGAGGACGAGGTCGATGCCTTCCTCGACGAGGTCGAAGCCGAACTGACTCGCCTGCTCCGCGAGAACGAGGACCTGCGCGCCAAGCTGGCCGCCGCCACGCGCGCGGCCGCACAGAACCAGCAGCAGCAGGGTATGCGCAAACCGCCGGAGCAGCAGGACCAGCAGGGCCCGCCGCAGGGGATGCGAGGGCCCGGCGCTCCTGTGCCCGCCGGGATATCAGGTCCGCCGCAGGGCATGGGCGGCCCCATGGGTGGTCCGCCTCAGCTCCCGAGCGGTGCTCCCGCGCTGCCCGCCGGCCCCAGCGGCCAGGGCGGCCCGCAGGGTCAGGGTCCGATGGGCCAGGGCCCGATGGGTCAGGGCCCGATGGGTCAGGGTCCCGGCCAGATGCAGCAGATGGGTGGCCCCATGGGCCAGGGCCCGATGGGTCAGGGTCCCGGCCAGATGCAGCAGATGGGTGGCCCCATGGGCCAGGGGCCGATGGGTCAGGGTCCGATGGGTCAGGGCCCGATGGGTCAGGGTCCCGGCCAGATGCAGCAGATGGGCGGCCCCATGGGTGGCCACATGGGCGGTCCGATGGGTGGCCCCATGGGCGGCCCCGGTCAGCAGATGCCGCAGCAGGGTCCCGGTGGCGACAGCGCGGCCCGTGTCCTCTCGCTCGCCCAGCAGACCGCCGACCAGGCGATCGCCGAGGCGCGCTCCGAGGCCAACAAGATCGTCGGTGAGGCCCGTAGCCGCGCCGAGGGTCTGGAGCGGGACGCCCGTGCCAAGGCCGACGCCCTGGAGCGGGACGCGCAGGAGAAGCACCGCGTCGCGATGGGCTCCCTGGAGTCCGCCCGCGCCACGCTGGAGCGCAAGGTCGAGGACCTGCGCGGCTTCGAGCGCGAGTACCGCACGCGTCTGAAGTCCTACCTGGAGTCGCAGCTCCGTCAGCTCGAGACGCAGGCGGACGACTCGCTCGCCCCGCCGCGCACTCCAGCCGCCGCGTCCCTGCCGGCGTCCTCCGCGCCGTCGATGGCTCCCGCGGGTGCCGGTGCGCCGTCCTACGGCGGCAACCCGGGCATGGGCGGAGGCATGGGCGGGGGCATGGGCGGACCGTCGCAGGGCGGACCGTCCTACGGCGGGCAGCAGCAGATGTCGCCCGCGATGACCCAGCCGATGGCTCCGGTGCGGCCCCAGGGCCCGTCGCCGATGCAGCAGGCGCCCTCGCCGATGCGCGGGTTCCTCATCGACGAGGACGACAACTGACGGCGGCTCGCACGCCTTAGGCGTCGGCAGCATTCAGGGCGGGGCCCCCGGAGAGATCCGGGGGGGCCCCCCCTTTGGCGGCCCCGCACAGGGCTGTAGGGGGGGCAGGACGTGGGGGGGCGGGGGCGGCGCCCCCTCAAAGGGCCCGCGGGGCCCCGGCCCG
>NZ_JBHYXD010000005.1:194023-203106 GCF_042751995.1 Streptomyces sp. NPDC059371
GCGGGGGCGGGTGCACCGCTCGCGCGCGCCCCCCAGCCCGCGGGCCTCCGGCCCTTGACGGCGTGGTGCCACTGGGGGGGGGCCCCGCGCCCGCCCCCGGGGGGGCCCCGCCCTTTTGCGCGCCCGCCAAGGGCCTGTACGGGGTCCAGGAGGTGCCGGCGCGGGCGCGCGACCCCTTCAAGCGGCCCGCGGTCCCCGGACAGCTCCGTACGGGCAGTCCCCGGCCGCCGGGGAGAGTTTCAGCCCCTTCCGGCGTTCGAGGAGGAGCGGGTTCCGGGGCGGAGCCGCCCCGGGGATCGCCGGGTTCCGGGGGCCGGGCTACGGCGCGGGGGCCGGGAAAGGGCGAAGGCCCGGGGCCGCCAGGAGATCCGGGCGGCCCCGGGCCTTCAGCGCGGGTGGGTGTTCCGTGTCACGCCTTGTGGAGGCGGAACACCAGGGACAGGCCCTCGTCGGTGAACGGCTCCCCGTAGGCGCCGTCGGCCTCTCCCTGGGCGAAGTCCGTGGCGAGGACCTCGTCGGCGATGAGACCGGCGTGCTCGGCGAGGGCCGCGACGACCGCCGGGTCCGTGGAGGTCCAGCGCAGGGCGATGCGGTCGGCCACGTCGAGGCCGCTGTTCTTGCGGGCCTCCTGGATCAGCCGGATCGCGTCACGGGCGAGGCCCGCCTGCCGCAGCTCCTCGGTGATCTCCAGGTCGAGCGCGACGGTCGCGCCGGAGTCCGAGGCGACCGACCAGCCCTCGCGCGGGGTCTCCGTGATGATGACCTCGTCCGGGGCCAGGGTCACGGTCTCGCCGCCGACCTCGACCGAAGCGGTGCCCTCGCGCAGGGCGAGGGACAGGGCGGCCGCATCGGCCTGGGAGATGGCCTTCGCCACATCCTGGACGCCCTTGCCGAACCGCTTGCCCAGAGCGCGGAAGTTCGCCTTCGCGGTGGTGTCGACCAGTGAGCCGCCGACCTCGGAGAGCGACGCGAGGGAACTCACATTCAGTTCCTCGGTGATCTGCGCGTGCAGTTCGGGGTCGAGCGCCGCGAAGCCGGTGGCGGCGATCAGCGCGCGGGACAGCGGCTGACGGGTCTTGACGCCCGACTCCGCGCGCGTGGCCCGGCCGAGCTCGACGAGACGGCGCACGAGCACCATCTGGCGCGACAGCTCGGGGTCGATGACGGACAGGTCCGCCTCGGGCCAGGTCGACAGGTGCACGGACTCCGGGGCGTCCGGGCTGACCGGGACGACCAGGTCCTGCCAGACCCGCTCGGTGATGAACGGGGTCAGCGGGGCCATCAGCCGCGTGACGGTCTCCACGACCTCGTGCAGCGTGCGCAGCGCGGCCTTGTCGCCCTGCCAGAAGCGGCGGCGGGAGCGGCGCACGTACCAGTTCGAGAGGTCGTCGACGAACGCCGACAGGAGCTTGCCGGCCCGCTGGGTGTCGTACGCCTCCAGAGCCTGCGTCACCTGGTCGGTGAGCGCGTGGAGTTCGGAGAGCAGCCAGCGGTCCAGGACCGGACGGTCCGCCGGAGCCGGGTCGGCCGCGCTGGGCGCCCAGTCGCCGGTGCGGGCGTACAGCGCCTGGAAGGCGACGGTGTTCCAGTACGTGAGGAGCGTCTTGCGGACGACCTCCTGGATGGTGCCGTGACCCACGCGCCGCGCCGCCCACGGGGAACCGCCGGCCGCCATGAACCAGCGCACCGCGTCGGCGCCGTGCTGGTCCATCAGCGGGATCGGCTGCAGGATGTTGCCCAGGTGCTTGGACATCTTGCGGCCGTCCTCGGCGAGGATGTGGCCGAGGCACACGACGTTCTCGTACGAGGACTTGTCGAACACCAGGGTGCCGACGGCCATCAGCGTGTAGAACCAGCCGCGCGTCTGGTCGATGGCCTCGGAGATGAACTGGGCCGGGTAGCGGCTCTCGAAGATCTCCTTGTTCTTGTACGGGTAGCCCCACTGCGCGAACGGCATCGAACCCGAGTCGTACCAGGCGTCGATGACCTCGGGCACGCGGGTCGCGGTCAGACCGCAGCCGTCCTGCGGGCACGGGAAGGTCACCGCGTCGATGTACGGGCGGTGCGGGTCGAGGTCCGACTGGTCGGTGCCGGTCAGCTCGGACAGCTCCGCGCGCGAGCCGACACAGGTGAGGTGGCCCTCCTCGCAGGTCCACAGCGGCAGCGGGGTGCCCCAGTAACGGCTGCGCGAGAGCGCCCAGTCGATGTTGTTGTTCAGCCAGTCGCCGAAGCGGCCGTGCTTGACGGACTCCGGGAACCAGTTGGTCCCCTCGTTCTCCTCCAGGAGACGGTCCTTGACGGCCGTGGTGCGGATGTACCAGGACGGCTGCGCGTAGTACAGGAGCGCGGTGTGGCAGCGCCAGCAGTGCGGGTAACTGTGCTCGTACGGGACGTGCTTGAAGAGGAGGCCGCGGCTCTGGAGGTCCTCCGTGAGCTGTTCGTCCGCCTTCTTGAAGAAGACGCCGCCCACGAGCGGGACGCTCTCCTCGAAGGTGCCGTTCGGGCGGATCGGGTTCACGACCGGAAGGCCGTACGAGCGGCAGACCTTGAGGTCGTCCTCACCGAAGGCGGGGGACTGGTGGACCAGACCCGTACCGTCCTCGGTCGTCACGTACTCGGCGTTGACGACGAAGTGGGCGGGCTCGGGGAACTCGACGAGCTCGAACGGACGTTGATACGTCCAGCGCTCCATCTCGGCACCTGTGAAGGACTCGCCCGTGGCCTCCCAGCCCTCGCCGAGCGCCTTCTCGACGAGCGGCTGCGCGACGACGAGCTGCTCCTCGCCGTTCGTCACGACGACATAGGTGACACCCGGGTGGGCGGCGACCGCGGTGTTGGACACCAGCGTCCACGGCGTGGTGGTCCACACCAGGAGCGCGGCACGGCCGGCCAGCGGACCGGAGGTGAGCGGGAAACGGACGTACACGGAGGGGTCGACGATCGTCTCGTAGCCCTGGGCCAGCTCGTGGTCCGACAGGCCCGTCTCGTCGCGCGGGCACCAGGGCGCCACGCGGTAGTCCTGGACCAGCAGGCCCTTGTTGAAGATCTCCTTGAGCGACCACCACACGGACTCGATGTACTCGGGGTCCATCGTCCGGTAGGCGTCGTCGAGGTCGACCCAGTAGCCCATGCGGTTCGTCAGCTCGGTGAACGCGTCGGTGTGGCGGGTCACGGACTCGCGGCACCGGTCGTTGAACTCGGCGATGCCGAACGCCTCGATGTCCTGCTTGCCGGTGAAGCCGAGCTCCTTCTCGACCGCCAGCTCGACCGGCAGGCCGTGGCAGTCCCAGCCTGCCTTGCGGGCCACGTGGTAGCCGAGCATGGTCCGGAAGCGCGGGAAGACGTCCTTGAAGACGCGCGCTTCGATGTGGTGGGCGCCCGGCATCCCGTTGGCGGTGGGCGGGCCCTCGTAGAACACCCACTCCGGCCGGCCCTCGGACTGCTCGAGGCTCTTGGCGAAGATCTTCTGCTCACGCCAGAAATCGAGCACGGCGTGCTCGAGTGCGGGCAGGTCGACCTGGGCGGGCACCTGGCGGTACGTCGGCGCTGTCATCGGCGAGCTTCCTCCAACGGACTTTCTGCCTTCCGTCGGAGGGACGAGAGCCGTCTTGCTGCGGACGCCGTGTGCGGCGCGCTCCCGCGGTACCACCCTCCTTGGCCCTCCGACGCGCCGTTCGTGTCGGTGAGCCCCCTCATTGGGGTCGCGATGCCGGGTCTACTGGCCCCACAGGGGTGTTCTGCCGGCGGCTCCGGGGTGATCTTCGCGTCGCGCTCGCCCCCGGGCTTCCACCGTCCCCGGGTCGCTCCTGGCCGCGTACGCCGCTACTCGTCCCCATCCACGCTTCTCGCTGCGGCCCAGTGTACGGCGCCCCGGGGCCGTCGGCCGACCGGTTTTCCCGGTCACGGCCGTGGCCTGCGCGGTGACCCGAATGGCGAGGCGCGCGCGTCCGGATCCCGGGACGCCGGTCCCGGCGGATTACCCGGCGGGGAGCTGGGCACAACGGAGGCAGACTCGCCGCGCGGGGCTCGCGTGGCGGGCGAATCGTGGCCGGGTCCCGTTGCCGCGGGCCAGAAGTCGATTTATCGTCCCAGCACGATTCGCGAGCAAGATCACAATATGTGAAGGGGCCGCGGCCATGGTGGCGAAGAAGACCGCCGTACATCAGTCGGCGTCGGGCAGATCCACGAGTGCGGCGGCCAGGGAAACGGGCGGGAAGAAGGACGCGCAGGCGGCCGGGACGAAGACGGCCGGGACCAGGACGGCCGGGACGAAGACGCCCGGGACGAAGGCCGCCTCCTCCGGGAGCGCGTCCGAGAAGGACGCGGGCAGGAAGGCGGAGGGCGGGAAGAGCAACGCGAAGAAGGCGGCGACGGCCGCGGGGAAACCCGCGTCCGGGAAGTCCGCCGCCTCCGCGGCGCGGAAGCGCACGGGCACGGCGAGGAAGAGCACCGGTACGGCCAGGAAGACGGCCGCTGCGGCGGCCCAGGGCGCGGCCGAGGCCGCGAAGACGACAGGAGCCACGACGGTGGTTGCGAAGAAGACCCGTGGCGCGGCCACGGCCGCCAAGAAGGCCACCGCCGTACCGAAGGCGAGGATCGCCGCGGTCGAGCCCGGTGAGCTCGCGGTGCGGCCGGGGGAGGACCCCTGGACCCCGGAGGAGGTCGGGGAGGCCCGCGCGGAGCTCCAGTCGGAGGCGCTGCGGCTGCGCGCCGAGATCTCGTCGTCCGAGGAGGCTCTCGCGGGCCTGATGCGGGACTCCGGCGACGGCGCGGGCGACGACCAGGCGGACACGGGGACGAAGAACATCACACGCGAGCACGAGATGGCGCTCAACTCGAACGCCCGGGAGACGCTGGAGCAGACCGAGCACGCCCTGGACCGCCTCGACGCGGGCACCTACGGGCTCTGCGAGAACTGCGGCAATCCCATTGGGAAGGCCCGCATGCAGGCCTTCCCGCGCGCCACCCTGTGCGTCGAGTGCAAGCAGAAGCAGGAACGCAGGCACTGATCCCCGGGCGCCGCAAGGGAGCGGCACCGCCTCGCGGGCCCGAGCGCTCCTGAGCACCTGGGCCCGCGAGCGTGTGCCGTACCCTCGTCCTCAGTCAGGAACCTAGGTCGAGGGACTCACTCACGTGGCAGAGGCGGAGCGCATCATCGGTACGCCGGAGATTCCAGGGACGGCGGGGGCCGAACCGGATCACACCGGCGGGAACGCGGCGTCCGGGGACCGGTCCGGCGCCGACGCGCCGGCCCCGGCCGAGCGGCCCAGGGGCAAGCGCAGGATCGCCGTGCTCTTCACGGTGGCCGTGCTGGCGTACGCCCTCGATCTCGTCAGCAAGATGATCGTGGTGGCGAAGCTGGAGCACCACGACTCGATCGACATCCTCGGGGACTGGCTGAGGTTCGAGGCGATCCGCAACGCGGGCGCCGCCTTCGGCTTCGGACAGGCGTTCACGATCATCTTCACGGTGATCGCGGCGGCCGTGATCGTCGTCATCGCACGGCTCGCCCGCAAGCTCTACAGCGTGCCGTGGGCCATCGCGCTGGGCCTGCTGCTGGGCGGCGCGCTCGGCAACCTGACCGACCGGGTCTTCCGCTCGCCCGGCGTCTTCGAGGGCGCGGTCGTGGACTTCATCGCACCCAAGCACTTCGCCGTGTTCAACCTCGCCGACTCCGCGATCGTCTGCGGCGGCATCCTGATCGTGCTGCTGTCGTTCCGGGGCCTGGACCCGGACGGCACGGTCCACAAGGACTGACCCGCTCCCGGCTGTCGTGCGGGCCGTCCCACGGCCCGTACGACGCCTCGGCGGCGGCTTCGGCCGGGCACTGGCGTTCGGGCTGTGGTCAGGCGGTGTCCGAGCCGTCCGGCATACTCGACGGGTGAGTACGATTCCCGAGATCCGCACCCTGCCCGTGCCCGACGGCCTGGAGGGCGAGCGTGTCGACGCCGCCATCTCCCGCATGCTGGGCTTCTCCCGTACCAAGGCCGCGGAGCTCGCCGCGGCGGGCAAGGTGACGATCGACGGATCGGTTGTCGGCAAGTCCGAGCGGGTGCACGGCGGCGCCTGGCTGGAGGTCGAGATGCCCGGAGCCCCCGCGCCCGTGCAGATCGTCGCCGAACCCGTCGAGGGCATGGAGATCATCCATGACGACGACGACGTGCTCGTGATCGTCAAGCCCGTCGGCGTGGCCGCGCACCCCAGCCCCGGCTGGTCGGGCCCGACCGTCATCGGCGGTCTCGCGGCCGCCGGCTACCGCATCTCCACCTCCGGCGCCGCCGAGCGCCAGGGCATCGTCCACCGCCTCGACGTGGGCACCTCCGGCCTGATGACGGTCGCCAAGTCGGAGTACGCGTACACCTCGCTCAAGCGCCAGTTCAAGGAGCGCACGGTCGACAAGCGCTACCACGCGCTCGTCCAGGGCCACCCGGACCCGACCAGCGGCACCATCGACGCGCCCGTCGGTCGCCACCCGAACCACGACTACAAGTGGGCGGTCACGGCCGAGGGCAAGCCCTCCGTCACGCACTACGACCTGATCGAGGCGTTCCGCGCGGCCTCCCTGCTCGACATCAAGCTGGAGACCGGGCGCACCCACCAGATCCGCGTCCACATGTCCGCCCACCGCCACCCCTGCGTCGGCGACCTGACCTACGGCGCGGACCCCACGCTCGCCAAGCGCCTCGGCCTCACCCGCCAGTGGCTGCACGCGGTGCGCCTCGGCTTCGAGCACCCCGCGGACGGCCGCTGGGTGGAGTTCGAGACCGGCTACCCCGAGGACCTCCAGCGGGCACTCGACAAGGTCCGTGAGGAGAGCAACGCGTGAGCGGCGGTCCGGACGCGGCGACGGCCGTCTCCCTGGAAGCGCGCGGCGTCGCCTACGAGGTGCGGGTCGCTGAGAGCACCACCGACCGTGAGGCCTGCTTCGCGGTGCGCAAGGACGTCTTCGTCGGCGAGCAGGGCGTCCCCCAGGACATCGAGTACGACGCGTACGACCCCGGCGCCCTGCACGTGCTGGCGGTCCGCGAGGACGGCGTGCCCCTCGGCACCGGGCGCCTGCTGGAGGGCGAGGCCGCCGCGGCGAAGGTGGGCGGGGATCCGGCCGTCGGCTCGCTCGGGCGGCTCGCCGTGACACGCGAGGCGCGCGGGCTCGGCGTCGGCGCCGCGCTCGTCGGGGCCATCGAGGCCGCCGCACGCGCGCGTGGCCTGACCGCCGTGGACCTGCACGCGCAGACCCACGCGCTGGGGTTCTACGAACGGCTCGGATACGTGGCGTACGGTCCGGAGTTCGCGGACGCGGACATGCCGCACCGCGCGATGCGCAAGGCCCTGTGAGCGGAGTATCGACGTAGCGGCGTGGCACGCTTGAGGTCCGGTTCGCCCTTGACCCTCTAGACCCCGCCGGAGCGCTGACCGTGGATCAGTTGGCCCTGCTGTTCGTGCTGCTGCTCGGGGCCGTGGTCAGCGTCCCGGTCGGAGAGCGGTTCGGGCTTCCCGCGCCGGTCCTGATGACCCTGCTCGGCATGGTGCTGGCCGTGCTGGAGTTCGTCCCGAACGTGGACATCCCGCCGGAGCTGATCCTGCCGGCGCTGCTGCCGCCGCTGCTGTACGCCGCGGTGCGCCGCACCTCGTGGAGACAGTTCGCCGCGAACAGGCGCCCGATCTTCCTGCTCGCCGTGGCCCTGGTGTTCGTCACCACCCTGGCGGTCGCCGCCGTCGCGAGCTCGATCGTGCCCGGCCTGCCGCTCGCCGCCGCCTTCGCGCTGGGCGCCCTCGTGGCACCCCCCGACCCGGTCGCGGCGACCGCCGTCGCGGGACAGCTCGGGCTGCCGCGCCGCCTGGTCTCGATCCTGGAGGGCGAGGGGCTCTTCAACGACGTCACGGCGATCGTGCTCTACCACGTGGCGATCGCCGCCGCGGTCAGCGGGACCTTCTCGCCCTGGCGGGCCGGACTCGACCTCGTGCTCTCCGCCGTCGTCGCCCTCGTCGTCGGGGTGGCCCTCGGATGGGCCGCGAACAAGCTGATGACGCTGGTCGGCGACGCCACCCTGCAGATCGGGCTGACCCTGCTGGTGCCGTACGTCGCGTACGTCCTGGCCGAGGAACTGCACGGATCCGGGGTGCTCGCCGTGCTCACCACCGCGCTGTTCCTCGCGGAGTACGCCACCGACGCCGACGACGTCCTGACCCGGCTCGCCGGGTCGACGGTCTGGGACGTGGTGGACACGCTCGTCACCGGTGTCGCCTTCGGGCTCATCGGGCTGGAGCTCCACAACGCCATCCGGACCGCTTCGGGCCGCTGGGGCGAGATGCTCGGCTGGGCCGCCACGATCGTGGTCGTGGTCGTGCTCGTACGCCTGGCCTGGCTGCTGCCCGCGACCTGGCTGACCAAGCGGCTGCACGCCAAGCGGGACTACGACGAGGAGATCCCGACCTCGTGGCGGGAGACCGTGGTCATGTGGTGGGCCGGGATGCGCGGGGTCGCCTCCGTGGCCCTGGCGCTCGCGATCCCGCTGAAGATGGACGACGGGTCGCCGTTCCCCGACCGCGACGAGATCGTGTTCATCGCCTTCGGAGTGATCATGGCGACCCTGGTGATCCAGGGACTCACCCTGCCGTGGCTCGTCAGAAGACTCGGGGTGCGGGCCGACGAGGACGTCGAGAAGGCCTTCGAGAAGGAGCTCGCGGTACGGGCCGCCAAGGCCGCGAAGCGGAGGCTGCGGGAGATCGAGGAGGTGGAGGAGCTGCCGGAGGAGGTCTCCGAGCAACTGCTGCGCCGGGCCTTCGAGATCGGTGTGCGGATCAGCCCCGACATGGGGGACGAGGAGCGGCGCGAGGCGCATCTTCAGCGGGTCCGGCGGATGAAGCGGATGCGGCGGATCCAGGGGGAGATGCTGAGCGCGGCCCGGCACGAGGTGCTGTCCGCGCGGAGCGAGCCCGGGGCCGACCCGGAGATCGTGGACCGGGTCCTGAGACACCTGGACGTCCGCAGCCTCCGCTGACGCCTGCCGCCTGCCGGCGTGTTCACCGGCGTCCCCGGGTGCCCGGCGCCGGGCACCCGGGCGAGCGGCCTGGTCCGCCTG
>NZ_JBHYXD010000006.1:0-125999 GCF_042751995.1 Streptomyces sp. NPDC059371
GTCCGCAGCAGGCAGGTCCGTGCGTGCCCGCATCCGGGGAACCGGCATGGCGGCCCCCGGCGCGGGCTCGTACGGTCAGGCCCGGAACTGGTTCGCCGGGACCGGAAGCCCGTAGTGCTCACGCAGAGTGGCGCCTTCGTACTCCTCTCGGAACAGGCCCTTGCCGCGCAGGATCGGCAGGACGTGCTCCACGAACGCCGCGAGGCCCGACGGCAGGGCGGGCGCCATGATGTTGAATCCGTCGGCGGCACCGCCCTCGAACCAGGCGATGATCGTGTCCGCGACCTGCTCGGGCGTGCCGACGAACTCGAAGTGGCCGCGTCCGCCGCCGAGTCGGGAGATGACCTGACGGACCGTGAGCTGTTCGCGTACCGCGAGGTCGATGATCAGGTCGGCACGGCTCTGCGCGCCCTCCAGCTTCGGCCTGGCGAGGATGAAGTCCGGCAGGGGCTTGTCGAGTTCGAAGACCGAGGGCTCGGTCTCGAACACGGCGGCCAACTGGCGCAGCCCGTACTCAGGTATACGCAGTTCGTCGAACTGCCGGGCCAGCGCGCGGGCTTCGGACTCGGTCGACCCGATGTACGGGACGATGCCGGGCAGGACGATCACGCCGTCCGGGTCGCGGCCCGCGGCCGTGGTGCGTGCCTTGATGTCGCCGTAGAAGGCGGCCGCGCGCTCGTAGGTCGTGTGAGCGGTGAAGATGGCCTCGGCGTGGCGGGCCGCGAAGTCCCGGCCGTCCTCGGACGAGCCGGCCTGCACGAGCAGTGGGTAACCCTGCGGCGGGCGCTGCACATTGAGCGGGCCGGCCACCTTGAAGTGGTTGCCCTCGTGGCCGAGCCGGTGCAGCCGCTCGGGGTCGGCGTAGCGTCCGGTGGTCCTGTCCGCGACGACGGCGTCGGACTCCCAACTGTCCCACAGGGCCTTGGCGACCTTGAGGAACTCGTCGGCGCGGGCGTACCGTTCGGCGTGGCCGGGGCGGTCGTCGAGTCCGAAGTTGGCGGCCTCGTCCGCCCCTGCCGAGGTGACGATGTTCCAGCCGGCGCGGCCGCCGCTGACGTGGTCGACGGAGGCGAGCCGGCGGGCGAGGTTGTACGGCTCGTTGTAGGTCGACGAAACGGTGGCGATGAGGCCGATCCGGCTGGTCGCCTGCGACAGGGCGGTCAGCAGTGTCAGTGGTTCGAGCTGGCCCGGTGGGCGGAACTCGCCTGTTCCCATGAGTGCCGGGCCGTCCGCCAGGAACAGCGAGTCGAACTTGGCGCTCTCGGCGAGCTGGGCCAGCTCGATCCAGTGCCGCAGGTCGAAGTCCGCCCTGGGGTTGCTGTGCGGGAGCCGCCACGCCGCCTCGTGGTGGCCCGCTTCCATGAGGAAGGCGTTGAGGTGGAGCCGGCGCTGGGTGTCGGTCACGGGTTGTCTCCTTTGCGCGTCGAGGTGGATGGCGGGGTCAGTCGAAGGTGAGCTTGGAGCTGTCGTAGCCGGCCGGGAGGAGATTGTCGGTGATGGAGTTCAGGTCGACCTTCTTGGTGATCTGGCCCGCTTCCAGGAAGGCGTCCGCGAGCTTCTGCTCCAGTTCGATGTCCGACTTCTCCACCGGCGTCACCCTGTTGGAGTAGGCGGCCAGGGAGGCCTTGGCGTCGGCCAGCGGGATGCCCTGCTCCTGCGAAAGCGCCTGAGCGTATTTCTCCGGGTGCTTGATGGCCCAGGCGTACTCCCGGGAGAGCCTCTTCAGGGCGTCCGTGAGGGCCGCACGCCTGGTCTTGTCCTTCAGCGACGTGTCACTCGCGACGTAGTAGCTGCTCGTCTGGTCGATCGGCGGGAGGCCCTTGACCAGGATCCGCGCGCCGTTCTTGACCGCGATCGCCGACTGCGGGTTCCAGATCGCCCAGGCGTCGACCTTGCCGGTGTTGAACGCCGTCGCGCCCGCCGCCGGGTCGAGGAAGACCAGTTTCGCGTCCTTGGGGCCGAGACCGACGCTCTTCAGCGCGTTCAGGGCCAGTCCGTGGGCGGAACTGCCCTGCGGGACGGCGATCCGCTTGCCCTTGAGGTCGGCGGCCGTCCTCAGCTTCGAACCCTTCGGCACGATGATGTTCTCCACCGCCTGGTCGGGCGTGAGCGAGCGGTTCACGGCGACGATCTTGAAGCCGTACTCCTTCGCCGCGCCGGTGATCGGGGGTACGTCACCGACGCTGCCCAGGTCTATGTCTCCCGAGGCGGCGGCTTGCACGAGTGGTGGGCCGTAGGTGAAGCGGGCGAACTTCACCTTGTAGGGCGCGTCGTCGAAGACGCCGGTCAGTTTGGCCAGGGCCTGGCTGCCGTCACCGCCGTTGTCCCCGATCGTGAAGGTGTACTTGCTCCACTCCGGGTGCTTCTCGCCGCTCGCGTTGCCGGCGTTGCTCAGCGGTGCGGTGGTGTCGGAGGACGATCCGCAGGCGACGAGGGTGCTTGCGAGGGCGAGCGGAGCGACGGCGGCGACGAGTCGGGTGGTTGTCTTGCGCATGGGATGTCCTGTGCTTTCTGTGCTGGGTACGGGTGTTGAGGGGTTCTTGGGGGTCAGTGCTGCCCGGCGAGGCCGAGGTCTTCCAGGAGCCGGGCACGGAGTTCCTCGCGCGCGACACTCGCTTCGCGGTCCTCGGCGGAGAGGTGGACCTCGTGCGAGGTGCCTATGCGGCCGTCGCTCATGACGAGGATGCGGTCCGCCAGTGCGATCGCCTCGTCGATGTCGTGGGTGACGAGCAGCATCGCGGCCTGGTGCTTCGTGCGCAGTGCGCGCACGAGGTCGTGCATGCGCAGCCGTGTGATGGCGTCGAGCGCCGCGAACGGCTCGTCGAGCAGGACGAGTTCGGGCTCCGAGACCAATGCCCTTGCCAGGGAGACCCGTTGGGCCTCGCCGCCGGAGAGCTCCTTGGGCCATGCCCTTTCGCGGCCCGCGAGACCGACTTCGGCGAGCACGTCGCGGGCCCGCTGGTCCGCCTCGGGTCCGTGCAGGCCGAGTGTGACGTTGCGCAGGACCCGCTGCCACGGCAGCAGTCGGTCGCCCTGGAAGACGATCGCCCGCTTCGCCGGGACCTCCACGCGTCCTCCGTCGGGACGGTCCAGTCCGGCGAGCAGCCGCAGGAGGGTGCTCTTGCCGCAGCCCGAGGGGCCGAGCAGGATCACCAATTCCTCGTCGGCGATGGTGAGATCGAGTCGGTCGAGTACGACCCGGTCACCGAACTGCCGGACGACCCGCTCCACGACGACACCGGTCTGCCGGCGGAGGTCGGTCGCGACGGTGCTGCTCATGACGCCTCATAACTCGGGCGCCACCGCAGCAGCACCCGTTCGAGAGCCCGGACGAACTGGTCGGCGAGAAGGCCGAGAAGTGAATAGATCACCAGCCCCACGAAGACCTGGTTGGTCTGGAGATAGGTCTGTCCCTGGGTGATGAGGAAGCCGAGTCCCTTGTCGGCGTTGACCGTCTCCGCGGCGACGAGGCCGAGGACGCTGTACGCGAGGGAGAAGCGGAGGCCGACCAGGAAGCCCGGCAGCGATCCGGGCACCAGCACCCGCGTCACCAGGCGCCAGGTGCCCGCTCCGGTCGTGCGTGCCATCTCGATGAGCCGCTGGTCGACTCCGCGGATCGCGGCGAACAGGTTGAGGTACATCGGCACGCCGGCGCCGAAGGAGATCAGCAGTACCTTCGTGAGCTCGTCGATGCCGAACCACACGATCATCAGCGGCAGCACCGCGAGCAGGGGGATCGTGTTGAGGACCTGTACGACGCCGTTGAACAGGTACTCACCGCTGCGCAGCAGTCCGCCGAGGACTCCCGCGACGATGCCCACCGTCAGGCCGAGGGCGAGACCGATGCCGGCCCGCTGCAGTGAGATGGCCAGGTCCGGCCCGAGTACGCCCTGCCGCCACAGATCGACGGCGGACCGCACGATCAAGGTGGGCGCCGGGGCGTAGGTCTTCGTCACCACGCCGGCCCGGGCGAGCACCTCCCAGAGGACGAGGATCGCGACCGGCGTCGTATAGATGCCCAGCGGCCAGCGCAGCCGGTCACGGAGTGCCGCGAGCGACGACCGGCGGCGCGCGTCGCGCGGAAGGAACACCTCGCGTTCCCGTACGTTGTCGGTGGCGGCGGCCGGGCCCTTGAGAACGGCCGGCGCCGGTATGCGGACCTCGGTCATGCCGCCACCGCCAGAACACTGGTGTAGTGCGAGGCGTCACCGACGAGCTGTTCGCTGAGGCGTCCGTCGACGCCGACCGGCACCTCTCCCGCGACGGTCACCCGGTTCAGGAGTCGCGGGTGGTCGTCGTAGTTGTCGACCGCGTAGTGCTGGGTGATCCGGTTGTCGAAGACGATCAGTTGGCCGGGAGACCAGGTCCAGCGCAGGATGTTCTCCGGACGCGTCACGTACGACTGGAAGATGCGCAGCAGATCCGCCGAGTCGCTGTTGGGCAGACCGACGATCCTCTTGGCGAACCCGCCGATGAACAGGCCCCGTTCGCCGGTCAGCGGATGGACTCGTACGACCGGGTGCTCGGCCTCGTACGGTGTCGAGACGAAGATCCGGTCGTACTCCTGCTGCTGTGCCGTGGCGGCCGCGGGGCGCGCGTAGTCGTACTGGTTGGTGTGGACGACGCGCAGCGAGTCCGCGAGGGTGCGCAGCGGTCGGGGCAGATCGCGGTAGGCAGCGGCGGCGTTGGCGATGAGTGTCTCGCCGCCGTATGGCGTGGTCACCAGGGACCTCAATGTGGTGACCTGCGGTGGGTTGACCACGAAGGTGACGTCGGTGTGCCACTCGTTGGCCTTGGAGGTCTCGCTGTCGACGGCGAGCACGTTGGTGGTGCCGTCGGCGGCCGCCACGTTCGGGTGGGCGGTGGTGAGTTCGCCGAACCAGCCGGCCACGCGCTCCTGGCCGGAGTCGTCGAGGCCGACGCGGTCGAAGACGAGTGCCTTGTGCTCGTTGAGGGCGTCACGGAGTGCCGTCAGCGTGGAGTCGGTCGGTGGCGCCGTGAGGTCGACGCCCTGGACCAACGCGCCTATACGGCCGGTGAGTTTACGGAGGGACACGGGCATGAGGTGGTCCTTCTCGGGGAGGTGGCCACGCCACCGAGTGCTGGGGACGGAAGGCGGCAACGGCGGATCGACTCGCGGCCCGAACGGCCGGAGACGGGGTAGGTGTCGCGGTCACGACGCGGGGGCCGATGGCCTGCGATCACGCGGGAAGCGCAAACCGGGCAGGCCGAGCCGCTTGAGGGGCTGGTGTCGGTTCGCCGGACCCGGGGCGAGCCCCGTCACCGACCGCGGTCGGGTCGGTGGCTCACCCGTGCTTCAACGACTGGGACGACCGTGCCGGCCCGCTCGTGCAGCCTCCCCGCCCACGCGGGCCCCGCACTGCGGACCGTTCAGCCCGCAGCCGGGAAGGAGAGGCGCGACGTGAGGTCGTGGAAACAGTCGCTCAGACGTCGGATGCGACGATCCCGCTGGACAGCGGCGCGACACGGGGGGATCGAAACCACCTCTGTCAGACGCGCACCGTCGGTGCGTACCGACGGCTGCCGGGGACGATCAGCCGGGTCAGCGACAACAGAACGTACTGGCGATGTGCGCCAGATCGATGTGGCGCCGCCGGGTGAGGTCCACGCGCGGGTTCATGAGACGGGAGTTCAGCAGACGGCCACCACGGTGGTCAAGAAATTCAAGGCGGGTCTTGCATGGCGGACACGGAGGGTCTCTCCGGTTGTCCGGCGGTGAAGTCGCTGCGGGCGGACCGTCAGCCCGGGATCGCTCATCGATTCGGAAGCCGCCTGCATCGCGCACCGTGACGTGAGCCGGCGGACTGCGCCTGCCCTTGACGCGTACGCCAGGAACTGGCGTGCGCGCCCGTTCGGCCCGTCGCCATCGCCGGGCCTCACGGTCTCGTTCCAGAGCTCTCTCCATGGCCACTCTGCCGTCCGTCACCCGGGAGGTCCATCTCGTCAGCGAGCACAAGGCGCTACCCCGTCCCGAGCTCGCCGTCGTCCCCCGGCCGCTGCCCGCACCCAGCCCGTGGGTCCGGCACGATGCGCGGCGAAGTGGCCAAGCGAAACGGGGACGCGGCGGCAGCGGCCGGGACCGTCCCCACGGGCCCTGCGGTTCTCCGAAGAGCGGGGACTGCTGACCCCGCCACCGCGTACGGCCGCCGGCCGACGCCCGTTACGGGCCGGACGACGTGGCCCGGGTCCGCGGCATCCGCGAAGTGCTGGGCGTCGGTCTGACCGTCGAGGACCTGCGGCGCATCGCCGACCGGATCCAGCTCCTGGCCGAGAATCCACACCCTCCCTGCGCCGGCGGCGATCCGGATTCTCCGGGCTCCGGCGTGGTCGAACGCCGACCGGCGGCCATCGACGCGGAGATCGGCCGCCTGACCCGTCCGCACGCCCGCCTGGCACAGCGGACCGGGCAGGTCTGTGCCTCTCCGTACGCCCAGAGACAGCGCAGCCGACACGCCCTCGAACGCATGAAACCCCGCCGTCTGGCTGGTTCCTGACGCTCGCGTGTGGTTACCTGGGCTCATGACCGTGCTCGTGACCCGCCGCCACGTCGATTACGTGCGTGTCACCACCACCGGTTGTCGCGCCTCGAGCTGACATCGCGCTCAGGCTTCTGACCAGCATCTTTTCCTTCACCCAGCGCTGACCGCTGGCACCGTACCGGCAATGGTCCGAAGCGCCATGGGTCCCTCACGCCTCCGCACCGCCGGGGGCTCCCTCACGCCTTCCCGTTCCCACCCTCCGTACAGGGAGCAGCACCATGAGCCAGCCCATCGACTCCGTCACCGCCGGCCACACCCCCGAAGACGCACCCGCCGGACCTGACACCTCGGCATGGTCCTTCGAGACCAAGCAGATCCACGCCGGAGCCACGCCCGACCCGACGACCGGCGCCCGGGCGACACCGATCTACCAGACGACGTCGTTCGTGTTCCGGGACACCCAGCATGCGGCCGACCTGTTCTCGCTGGCCGAACCCGGCAACATCTACACCCGCATCCACAACCCCACCCAGGACGTCTTCGAGCAGCGGATCGCCGCGCTGGAGGGCGGTGTCGCGGCGGTCGCGCTGTCCTCCGGGCAGGCGGCGGAGACACTGGCCATCCTGACGCTCGCGAGCTCCGGCGACCACATCGTCTCCAGTACCTCGCTGTACGGCGGTACGTACAACCTCTTCCGCCACACGCTCCCCAGGCTGGGCATCGAGGTGTCCTTCGTCGACGACCCGGACGACGCAGAGGCGTGGCGGGCCGCGATCCGGCCGAACACCAAGGCGCTGTTCGCCGAGACGCTCGGCAACCCGCGCGGCAACGTGCTGGACGTAAGGGCCGTCGCGGACGTCGCCCATGCCGGGGGCGTGCCGCTGATCGTGGACAACACAGTCCCGACTCCCTATCTGCTGCGGCCACTTGAGCACGGCGCGGACATCGTCGTGCACTCGGCCACCAAGTTCCTGGGCGGGCACGGCACCACCATCGCGGGTGTGGTCGTCGACGGCGGCACCTTCGACTTCGGCGCGCACACGGACCGGTTCCCGGACTTCACCGAGCCGGACCCGAGCTACCACGGCCTGCGGTACTGGCCCGCTCTCGGCCCGGGCGCCTTCGCCGTCAAGCTTCGGGTGCAACTGCTGCGCGACCTCGGCCCGGCGCTCTCCCCGCACTCCTCCTTCCTGCTGCTGCAGGGTGTGGAGACGCTGAGCCTGCGCATCGAGCGGCACTCGGCGAACGCCCAGGCACTCGCCGAGTGGCTGGAGGGGCGCGACGAGGTCGCCGCCGTCCACTACCCGGGACTCGCATCCAGCAGGTGGTACGAGGCAGGGCGGAAGTACCTGCCGCGCGGTGCCGGTGCCGTGGTCTCCTTCGAGCTGCGGGACGGAGTGGAGGCGGGCAAACGGTTCGTGGACGCGGTCGAGTTGTTCAGCCATCTCGCCAACATCGGCGACGTACGGAGCCTGATCATCCATCCGGCGTCCACCACCCACAGTCAGCTCGACGACGAGCAGCTCGCGGCCACCGGCACCTCTCCCGGTCTGGTGCGTCTCTCGGTCGGCATCGAGAACCTCGCCGATCTCAAGGCGGACTTGGAGGCAGGCTTCCGCGCGGCCAAGGAAGCGTCCTGAACACCGTATTGACGACTCCTCAGGGATCCCTCCCGCCAGGTACCGGTGCCTGGCGGGAGGGAGACCCGCCGGGACGTCGCCAGTGGTACGCCCGTGAGAAGCCTCTCGCGCTGGAGGCGGGCGGTGAACTGCCGGGCGTGCGGCTGGCGTTCGAGACATGGGGACGGCTCGCACCGGACGCCTCCAACGCCGTTCTCCTGCTGCACGCCCTCACCGGGGACAGTCATGTGGCCGGACCGGCCGGACCCGGGCACCCCACTCCCGGCTGGTGGGACGGCCTCGTCGGACCGGGACGCGTCCTGGACCCGGAGCACTGGTTCGTCGTGGCCCCGAACGTCCTCGGGGGCTGCCAGGGAAGCACCGGACCGTCCTCGCTCACACCGGGCGGACGTCGCTGGGGCGGTGATTTCCCCTTTCTGACACAGCGCGACCAGGTGGTGGCCGAGGCCGGTCTGGCCGACGCACTCGGCATCGAGCGCTGGGCCCTGGTGGTCGGCGGTTCGATGGGTGGGATGCGGGCTCTCGAATGGGCCGTGTCGTATCCCGAGAGGACCGGTGCGCTCCTGGTCCTCGCCACGACCGCCGCGGCGAGCGCCGAGCAGATCGCCTGGGCCGACATCCAACTGCGCGCCATCCGCTCCGACCCGAACTGGCGCGGGGGCAACTACCACGACACCGGCCCCGGCCCGGACACCGGACTCGGACTGGCCCGGCGGATCGCCCACGTCACCTACCGCAGCGAACCCGAACTCCGCGTCCGCTTCGGCCGGACGGCGCAGGGCACGGAGGATCCCTGGAACGGGGGCCGGTACCAGGTCGAGTCCTACCTCGGCCATCACGCGGCCAAGCTGGTCAGACGCTTCGACGCGGGCAGCTACGTCGTGCTGTCGGAGGCCATGAACAGCCACGACATCGGCCGGGACCGCGGTGGCGTGCGCGCGGCCCTGCGCCGGGTGACCGCCCCCACCCTCGTGGCCGGGGTCGACTCGGACCGCCTCTACCCACCGGCGCAGCAGGCGGAGCTGGCGGCCGGTATCTCCACCGCGGACGGTCTCCGGCGGATCGAATCCGCTCACGGCCACGACGGCTTCCTCATCGAGGTGGAGCAGGTCGCCGCGCTGGTGGGCGAACTCGTTTCAGGGAAACCCGTAGAGCAAGAGGGGGCATGACCGATGGGCGCATGAGGGTCGGCCGGGCCCCTCATCGAGGGCCAATGGCCCCTGCCGGACCGACCGTCGGCCCACTGACGTGGCGACTGCCGGTCCACCGGCACAACGAGCCGGCCGGATGTTCTCCCACCCCGGACGACGAGCGGGTGTCGGTCCGCGAGGGTATGACCGGGACCCGCGCGCCTCCACGTCCCCATCGCCGTACCTCCGCCCGCCCCCGTCCTGTGCCACGGTGGTAGGAGCACGCTCACCAAGGTGGGCCGACCGGCCCTGTGAAGGGGCCCGACAGCACCTGCCGCTCCGTACGAGCCGGTCGGAGGCTGGAGACATGCTCCAGCCCGTAACCCGACAGAGGAGACCGGCGACATGGTCCGCTACGTGTACGACTTCGCGGAAGGCGGCCGCGACCAGGCCGACCTGCTGGGCGGCAAGGGAGCCAACCTCGCCGAGATGACCCGGCTGGAGCTGCCCGTCCCGCCGGGCTTCACCGTGACCACGGACGCCTGCCGGGCCTTCCTCACCACCGGCAGCGAGCCGGACGGCCTGATCCGGGAGATCTCCGACCGGCTCACGGTCCTGGAGGAGACGGCGGGACGGCGGCTGGGGCAGCCGGACGATCCTCTGCTGCTGTCGGTGCGCTCCGGGGCGCGCTTCTCCATGCCCGGCATGATGGAGACGATCCTCGACATCGGCCTCAATCACGAGTCCGTCCTCGGTCTGGCGAAGGTCTCCGGCAACGAGCGCTTCGCCTGGGACTCCTATCGCCGCCTCGTGCAGATGTTCGGCAGCACGGTCATGGGCGTCGACAGCGCTCTCTTCGAAGGCGTCCTGGACGACCTGAAGCAGGCCCGGGGCACGGCGAGCGACCTCGACCTGACGGCGGCCGACCTGGCCGGGCTCGTCGAGTCGTACCTGAGTCTCGTACGCCAGGAGACCGGTGAGTACTTCCCGCAGTCACCCGCCGAACAGCTCCGGCAGGCGGTCCTCGCCGTGTTCGAGTCCTGGAACGGCGAACGCGCCCGGATCTACCGACGCCGTGAGCACATCCCCGACGACCTGGGCACGGCGGTCAACGTACAGACCATGGTCTTCGGCAATCTCGGCGCCGACTCCGGCAGCGGCGTCGCCTTCACCCGGGACCCCGCCACGGGACGGCCCGGCCTGTACGGCGACTACCTCGCGAACGCTCAGGGCGAGGACGTCGTGGCCGGCATCCGCAACACCGTCCCGCTGACCGCTCTCGCGGACCTGGATCCGCCGTCGTACGAACAACTCCGCTCCCACATGCGCACGTTGGAGTCGCACTACCGGGATCTGTGCGACATCGAGTTCACGATCGAGCGCGGCCGACTGTGGATGCTCCAGACCCGGGTCGGCAAGCGCACCGCGGAGGCCGCGTTCGCCATCGCCACGGAGCTGGCCGAGGAGGGTCTGATCACTCCGGACGAGGGGCTGGCCAGGGTCAGCGGGGCAGGTCTCGCCCGGTTGATGTTCCCCCGGTTCGACACCTCGGCCGTCGGCGAGGCCCTGGCACACGGTCTGCCGGCCTCACCGGGGGCGGCCGTGGGCGCCGCCGTGTTCGACTCCCCGGAGGCGGTACGGCGTTCCGCGGCCGGCGAGAAGGTCGTCCTGGTCCGCCAGGAGACGACCCCGGACGATCTGCCCGGCATGATCGCCGCCCAGGCGGTGCTGACCAGCCGCGGCGGCAAGACCAGCCACGCGGCCGTCGTCGCCCGCGGCATGGGCACGGTGTGCGTGTGCGGGGCCGAGGAGATCAGCGTGGACACCACGGCGCGCCGGTTCACGGTGGGGGACACCGTCGTCGAGGAGGGCACGGTCGTCTCCGTGGACGGTTCGGAAGGCGCCGTGTACCTGGGCGCCGCCCCGCTGGTCGACTCCGCGGTGATGCGGTACTTCGAGACGGGCGAGCGGTCCGACGGGCTGGTCGGGGCCGTCGTCGGCGCCATGGAGCGGGCGGACGGCCTGCGGCGCCTGGAGGTCCGGGCGAACGCCGACACACCCGAGGACGCGGCCCGCGCCCGGCGGTTCGGCGCCCAGGGCATCGGCCTGTGCCGCACCGAGCACATGTTCCTCGGCGAGCGCCGCAAGCTGGTCGAGGCGATGATCCTGGCCCGCGACGAGCGCGAGCGCGAAAGGGCTCTGGCCGTGCTGCTGCCCCTCCAGCGGCAGGACTTCATCGGCATCCTGGAGGCGATGGACGCCCTGCCGGTCACCATCCGGCTCATCGACCCGCCTCTGCACGAGTTCCTGCCCGACCGGACCGGACTCGCGGTGCGGATCGCCGCCGCCGAGGCCCGGGGCGAGCGGCCGGACCCGCATGACACCGATCTGCTGGACGCGGTGAACCGTATGCACGAGGAGAACCCGATGCTCGGGCTGCGTGGCGTGCGGCTGGGCCTGCTCGTCCCGGGGCTGGTCGCCATGCAGGTCCGCGCGATCGCCGAGGCGGTCGTGGAGCGTACACGGGCCGGCGGGCAGCCCACGGCGGAGATCATGGTGCCGCTTGTGGGCGCCGTCGAGGAACTGCGCATCGAGCGCGCCGAAGTGGAACGCGTACTGGCCGAGGTCTCCGAAGAGTCCGGCATCCCCGTGCGGCTCCCGGTCGGCACCATGATCGAGCTCCCGCGGGCCGCGCTCACGGCCGGCCGCATCGCCGAGGAGGCGGAGTTCTTCTCCTTCGGCACCAACGACCTCACCCAGACGACCTGGGGCTTCTCACGCGACGACGTCGAGGCCGCGTTCTTCTCGGCCTACCTCGACAAGGGCATCTTCGCCACCTCCCCGTTCGAGACCCTCGACCGTGACGGTGTGGGCCGGCTGGTCCGCATCGCGGTGGACGAAGGCCGTGCCGCACGCCCCGAGCTGAAGATCGGCGTCTGCGGCGAGCACGGCGGGGACCCCGAGTCCGTGCACTTCTTCCACACGGCCGGGCTGGACTACGTGTCCTGTTCGCCGTTCCGCGTTCCCGTCGCGCGCCTGGAGGCCGGACGTGCGGCACTCTCTTCGACGCGGACGGACGACAGCGAGTGAGGCAGGTGGGTTGGCCCGGGCGCCGGCTCCGGCCGTCTCGGGCTCGGGCGGCGGTGCGCTGGACGGCGCCGCCGAGCGTCCCGTACCGGGTCGGCCGCGGTAGACGGGGACACAGGACCGGCTGACCGAAGGAGCGACTACACGCGGGCGAGCGAGGCCGCGATGTCCTTCGCCCACTCCTCGATGGCACCGAAGTCCCGGAAGTCGCCGCCCTTCCCGGAGCTGATGATCATGTTGGCGATCCGTCCCCTGGCTCCTTCCTTCAGGCACCCGCCGAAGGTGATGTGTCCCTGGACGTCCATCCGGTTCATGGTCCGCTGGACACCCCGCACGGGCGGGACGTCCCGGTCGGCGGCGGAGCTGTCGAGCGGTCCGCTGCTGAAGAGCCACACCGGACGGTGCGCGAGCTCCACCCGGTGCCGGCGGACAAACCGCCGCGCGTCCTTGTGCCAGCGTCCCGCGTAGAGTCCGCCGCCGACCACGACGGCGTCGTAGGACGCCACGCTCGTGACCGAACGGGCCGGAAGGGCCTGGGCGGTCAACCCGCCCTCGCGCAGTGTCTCGGCGACCACTTCGGCGATCTCCGCGGTGGATCCGTTCGTCGTTCCATAGGCGACCAGCACGGTGTCGGCCATGACGATCCGCCTCCTCTCACGGTCGACCTCTTCGGTCTACCTCTCCTTCGGTACCACCTCGATCGTCCGCCGGAGCGGAGAAGGTGCCCATGGGCTGTACGGGCCACCCCGGGGCCGGTCGGCTCTGCCGTCCCCGCCGACCGGCCCACCCCGGTCAGCTCACCGGACCGGGGCGGTCGCGCAGCCGGGCCAACCCTGCTCACAGCGGTTCAGGAACCACGGCGACCGGGCAGGGGGCGTGGTGCAGGACTCCGTGAGCGACGCGGCCGAGCTGGAGCCCGAGGCGTCCGGGATCGCGCCGGGCACCGACCACCAGCAGACCGGCGTCGTGGGACGCGTCCAGGAGGACATGGCGAGTCGGGCCCTCGACGGTGCGGCGGCGCAGGTCGATGTCGGCCGGCACGTCCTTCAGTGCCTCACCGAGCGCCGTGACGGCCTGCTCCTCGTGCAGTCGCGCGGGTTCACCGGCGAACAGCGGGTGGTCCACGCTCTCGTGCGCGGGCCGGCGCCAGGCCCGTACGGCGTCCAGGGGTGCCCGGCGCAGCCTCGCCTCTCCCACGGCGAAGCGCAGCGCCACCGAGCTCTTCCCCGTGTCGCCGACACCCACGACCACACGGCGCGCGGGCGCGGCGCCGACCTGGTTGTCGTGGCAGCCGCGCAGCACGATGACCGGGCAGTCGGCGTACGCGGCCACCGCGAGGCTGACGGAACCGAGCAGCATCTCGACGAAATCGCTGCGGCCACGGGTGCCGAGGACCAGCGCGGAGGCGTTGCGCCCCTCCCGTACCAGCGCGTACTCGGGCTCCTCGGCCAGGACCTCGGCCGAGGCCTCGAGATCGGGGTGACGCCTCAGGGCCCGGCGGAGGCCGACCGCCACGACGTCGTCGGCGCGGACCTCTTCGTAGGGCTTGTGCTCGCCGGCGAGGGCCGTGCCCTCGTACCGCTCCCACAGGGAGGCGTACACCACGCGCAGGGGCACACCGCGCAGCGCTGCCTCGTCGGCCGCCCAGTCCACGGCACGCAGACTCGGCTCGGACCCGTCCACGGCGACGACCAGCGGGGCCTCGTGGGAGGTGACGGCGACTGCCGGGGCGGGGTCCGCCGCTGCGGAGGGCCCGGAGTCGGACACGGCCGCCCGGTGCCCCCGCGAGGAGGACGGACGGACACCGGAGCCCTGGGTAGGGTGCTCGTGAACGGCCATGGCGGGAACCCCTTCGGGAACGGTCGGATCATTGCCTGACGCGTCTCACTGTCGTCCCGTACGTCGTGTGGCACCCCCTGCCGAAGGTCCGGCGCCGTGGGGCCGGACGGCCCTGCGTCCGAGGCCTGTTGGCATCGGTTCCGCCGTCCCGGCCGGGGCCGCCGTCAGTCACACCACGCTCACCGGATGCCGCACCACCGCGCCGAACAGGTATCCCTGGGTGTTCGGCACCACGGTGTCCGGCTGGGTCCGGCCGGCCGTGTCCGTGGCGCGGGCCAGCAGGTGGGTGGCGCCGGGTGTGTCGGGCTGCCAAGGGAGGGACCAGCGGGTCCAGGTGCCGGACCGGGGCCGGTCGTGCAGCCGGGCGGGCAGCCAGTTGACGCCTCCGTCCGTACTGACGTCGACCTTGGCGACACCTCCCGCACCCGACCACGACCGCCCGCGCAGCACGTGTCTGTGGCCGGCCGCGAACGTGGCCCCGCTCGCCAGCTCGAAGGCACTCTTCGTGGTCTGCCGGGTGAGCGGCGCGCTCCCGCCCTCGGGGTAGGCGGGACCGAACAGCCGGTAGAAGGTGGTGTTCCAGGGCGAGAAGAGCGGTTCGGCGGACACCTCGATGTCGCCGACCCACTTGATCGACGCGATCCCCACCCAGGAGGGCACCAGCACCCGTACCGGATAGCCGTGGTCGTACGGCAGTGGTTCACCGTTCATCTCGTACGCGAGCAGTACGTCGTCCAGGGCCTTGGCGAGCGGCAGCGGACGGCGTACTCGCCCCAGGCTCTCCCCGCCGCTGACGTACTCGGCGTCCAGACCGCGCGGCTGGACGTCCACGGCCCGCGGGGACAGACCTGCCCTGCGCAACACGTCCGCCAACCGCACGCCGCGCCAGCGCGCGACGCCGATCGCTCCCAGGGTCCAGGCGGTGCCGGTGACCGTCTCGCTCTGTTGCGTCGTGTAGTAGGAGCGGCCGTTCCCGGCGCATTCGACGAAGGCGGTCCGGGTCACGGCCGGCAGCGCGCGCAGATCGTCGTACCCGAACTCCACCGGCCGGTCCTCGCCGGGGCTGCCGCGCAATCCGCTCCCCCACAGCCGAAGGCGCCAGTCCTCGGCGTTCAGGACGGGGGTCGCGGTGTGGTTGCGTACGAAGAACCGTTCGTTGGGGGTGTGGTGGCCGGTTCCGCTCAGTGCCTCCCAGCGGGTCTCGGCGTTGGTACCGCGCTGGATGAACCACTCGGCGGGCAGCGGCTTGACGATCGGACTGTCGGCGGCGTGGGCGGGCCGTGGGGCGCCGAGCGCGGTTGCGGCGGCGGTCGCGGTGAGCAGGGTGAGCAGCCGACGGCGGGTGACCCCCTCGGCTCTGGCCTCACCCGCGAGCCACTGGCGCAGTCTGCGGCGGTCGTACGCGGTTTCGTGGTGTGGGCCTGCGGGGGTAGGTGAAGGCATGGCGGGTCCTCGTCATGACGGGGCGAGAAGTACGAGAGGGTCGGGCACGAGTCGGCGCGGGCGTGCGGGGCCTGATGTGCACTCGACCGGCGTGTCCGGAGCGGGAGTTCGCGGAGGCGCGAGGAGGGGCGTGATCAGCCGGTCGTCCGACACAGCGCGGCGGCCACGCGGACGAGGTCCACGGCGCGGCGGCGGGTCAGAGGCTCCGACATCGGCATGGCGGGATGTAAGCACGTGGGGTGGAAGGCGTCAACGGAGCCCGTGTGTCGGTGAACCGGGCTGCCTGGCACCTCGGTTGGCGTGGCTGCCGGGAACCGCCGCCCCGCGAATCGGAGGGCAGGGTGGCCGGTCGCGCATCACAAGACTGACATACAGCCGTCACACTCGAACGGAATGCGGGCTCACCGGCCGCCCGTTCCACCTGACATGACTGTTGGAGTAGCACTCAACGCATCCGACGCGCAGAACCAGGTGGACGCCAGTGTGCACCTGGCCCAGGAAGCCGCCGCGGCCGGTCTGCGGTCGGTATGGTTCGGCCAGACCTTCGGCGCGGACTCACCCCAACTCGCCGCGCTCGTCGGGCGGGCGGTACCGGAACTCCATGTGGGCACCTCCGCGATCCCCGTCTTCGGCCGCCACCCGCTGCTGGTCTCCAGTCAGGCGCAGACCGCCCAGGCCGCGACCCACGGCCGCTACCACCTCGGCCTGGCCCTGGGCACGAAACTGCTGACGGAGACCGGCTTCGGCCTGCCCTTCGAGCGTCCCATCGCCCGTCTGCGCGAATTCCTCACCGTGCTGCGCCAGTTGACCGAGACCGGCACAGCCGACTTCCGCGGTGAGCTGCTCAGCGCCACGACTCCGCTGTCCGCACGTGTACCGGGCGCCGAGTCGGGTGTTCCGCTGCTGGTCGCCGCGATGGGGCCGCAGGCGCTCCGGGTCAGCGGTGAGCTCGCGGACGGGATCCTGCCCTACCTCGCGGGACCGCGCGCCCTCGCGGAGCACATCGTGCCCGCCGTCACGGCCTCGGCGGAGGCCGCCGGACGGCCCGCGCCCCGGATCGTGGCGCTGGTGCCCGGCGTGGTCACGGGCGATGTGGACGCGGTGCGGGCGAAAGCCACCGAGAGCCTCTCGTTCTACGAGCAGATCCCGTCCTACGCCCGGGTCATCGAACTGTCCGGCGGCCGCAGAGCCGCGGATCTGGCCGTGATCGGCGACGAGAAGACGCTCGAGGCCGAGGTACGGCGCTACCGCGACGCGGGCGCCACCGAGGTCGTGTTCTCGGCCACCGAGATCGCGGGAGCGGCGGACCGGCGCCGTACGTGGGCGCTCCTCGGCGAACTCGCCGCCTGATGCGAACTCGGCGCCCGAGCCCGTCGGCCCACCGGCGTACCCACCCCGCCGACCCGCCACGAGCCGAGCCCCAACGGCCGACCCACCGATTCACCGACCGCTCCGAAGAATCCCCGCATCGCCGCACGAGGACGAACCTCACGCGGTCTGTACCGAAGGAGAGCTCATGACCAGCGAGGCGACCAGCACGGACCTCCACGCCTTCACCGAGCAGTGGCTGGACTGGTACCGCGGACAGGAAGCCCGGCTCGCCGCCCCGCACGGGTTCCTGGCGATCACCGGTCTGCACTGGCTCGACGACCGGCCGCAGCGCTTCCCCGACGCGCCCGGCGCATGGCACACCGGACCCGACGGGGTCGTGGTGACCCTCGACGACGGTGACGAACTGGTCGTCGGCGGGACTCCGGTGCGCGGTGAGCACCGTTTCGGCGTGCTGCCCGAACGCGGTGGCGTCGACGCGATCTGGAAGGACGCCGTCATCGAGGTCGCCAAGCGGGGCGGTCACGACATCGTGCGCCCCCGGCACCCGGACGCCCCGCTGCTCAAGGCCTTCACCGGGACGCCTGCCTACGCCCCCGACCCGCACTGGGCCGTGACGGGCCGTTACGTCCCCTTCGACGAGCCGCGTCCCACCACCGTGGGCGCCGCGGTCGAGGGCTTGGAGCACGTGTACGACGCTCCGGGCAGGATCGAGTTCGAGCTGGACGGACGTCCTCTGTCGCTGACGGCGTTCCCCGGACATGTCCCGGGCGGGCTGTCGGTTCTCTTCACCGACGCGACCTCCGGGGTCACCACCTACGCCGCCAACCGGAGCCTGTCCGTCGGGGCTCCCGGCTCCGACGGTACGGTCGTCCTCGACTTCAACCGTGCCACGAACCTGCCGTGCGCCTACACGGACCTGGCCACCTGCCCGCTGCCTCCGGCGGAGAACCGGCTGCCGGTGTCGATCGAGGCGGGTCAGAAGATCCCGCGGGAACGCGGTGGTGCCTGACCACCCTGCTTCCGCCGACGGGGCGTGCTTCCATCGGGCGTCCCGGCGGCGTGGTCGGCCCGGCTCGCTCCGACGGAGTGCGGTGGCTCGCTCCGCCGGACTCCGGTGGCCCGCTCCGCCGGAGTCCGGTGCCGCCATTGACGTAGGTGAGAACCGCTCCGTACGATCACGAACGGCATTGAGTGTCAGCGTCAAGCCCTGGCTCGCTGACCGGCAACCCTCCCCCGCGGTGGGGTGCTCCAGGTGAAAGCCCGGCGGGGATCAGTGACGATCCCCGCAAGCGCGTGGCCCCGTGACCGGGGCCGGACGTATGGAGGACCCTTATGCGGCACGGTGGTGGCCCCGACGCCTCCTTCGCCGTCGCCGTCGTGTTCTCCAGGCTGGCGCGCCGACGTCACATCGATCTGAAGCGCTCGACGAGCTGCTTCTGTCGGGCCTGACGGCACTTTCCGCAGCGCGCGCCGACAGGCCTCCCCGTCGGCGGTCGACGTCCGTGACGCCCACCTGACGCCCACCCGCGTCGGCGTCGAGGAGACGCGCGGACCGTCGACGTCCATGAGGCACGCCGACAGCCGACGTCCGTGACCAGCCGTCGCGGTACGCGTCCTCGCCCGGCTCCCTCTTCCTCCTGATCTCTCCGATCCGCCTTCCGCTTTCCGCCCGGCCCCTGTCCGCAGGCCTTTGCCCGTCACCGGCGTCGCGCCGACGGGCCCGCGCACCCGTGCGCGGTCGTGCCTCGTGCGACGCCCCGTGCCCGGCGACACCAAGAGGAGAACCCTCCGTGAGAGCACGTCCGGACTTCAGATCTCCCCGATGGGCAGCACTCACCGCCCTTCTCACCACCAGCGTGCTGCTGACCGCCTGCGGATCGGGCACCGACGGCTCCGGCACCGGGAGCGGCAAGCCGCGCTCCGGCGGAACCCTGACCTTCGCTGTGGGTTCCGACGCCGGTTGCGTGGATCCCCAGCAGGTCGGCAGCAACGACACGATCTACTCGGTACGCCAGATCGTCGACTCCCTGACGGACCAGGACCCCAAGACCGGCAAGATCGTGCCGTGGCTGGCGAAGAGCTGGGACATCAGTGCCGACGCGACCGCCTTCACCTTCCACCTGCGCTCGGGTGTCACCTTCAGCGACGGGTCCCCGCTGACCGCCCAGGTGGTCAAGGACAATTTCGACGCGGTACCGAGGCTCGGTGTCCTGGGCACCCTGGCCGAGGGCTACCTGAGCGGTGCCAAGAGCACCACAGTGGTGGACCCGCTCACCGTCAAGGTCACCTTCCAGCAGCCCAACGCCCAGTTCCTGCAGGCGACTTCGACGCACTCACTCGGGATCGAGTCGTCCGCGAGCGTGAAGCGGTCCCCGCAGCAGAAGTGCAGTGACGGGGTGGTCGGGTCCGGACCCTTCGTGCTGAAGGGCTACGTGCAGAACCAGTCGGTCACTCTGGCCAAACGCCCCGGCTACGCCTGGGGTTCCTCCCGGTGGAGCAAGAAGGGCGAGGCCTACCTGGACAAGCTGGTGTTCAAGGTGGTGCCGGAAGCGGGCGTACGGGCCGGCAGTCTGCGGTCCGGACAGGTGGACGCGATCGGCAGCGTGGGCCGGGCCGACGAGGCGGCGCTCAAGGGCGGTCAGGTCGCCTTCCAGCGGCGGGCCAACCCCGGCATCACCTTCGGACTCGGCTTCAACAACGCGCGGCCGGTTCTGAAGGACGCCAGAGTCCGCCGGGCCATCCTGTCCGCCATCGACCGGAAGCAGATCGCCGACACCGTCTTCCCCACCGGCACCCGGCCGGCCACCAGCGTCCTCGCGCACACCACACCTGACTACACCAGCCTCGCCTCGGACCTGACCCTCGACACGGCCAAGGCGAAGTCCCTTCTGGACGAAGCCGGTTGGAAGCCGGGCGGCGACGGCACCCGCGTCAAGGACGGCAAGAAGCTGAGCCTGACCATCGACTGGGTTCCCAACGCGGCGACGAACCAGCCCGCGTTGGAGCTGATACAGCAGCAACTGAAGGCTGTGGGAGTCCAGGTGACCCTCAAGCAGCTCCAGCTCCCCCAGCTCACGCCGATCCAGCAGGCGGGCTCGTACGAGGCGATCTGGGGGAACATCACCCGCGCCGACCCCGACATCCTGCGCAGCTCCTTCTCCACGAAGCTGGCCAACTTCTACCGTGTGCCGGCGAGTGACCTGGACACGACCCTGTCCGCTCAGGCCGCGACCACCGACCCGGCCAAGCGCAGCCAACTGGTTTCGCAGGCGCAGCAGTCGATCGTGCGTGACGCCTACAACGTGCCGGTGGTGGAGCTGCAGACCCAGCTGGGTGTGTCCACGAAGGTGCACGGTCTCGCGTTCGACGCCTCCAGCCGGATCCAGTTGCACGACACCTGGATCGGCTGACCCGTGCGCGGCTATGTGATCAAGCGGCTCGCGCAGGCGGCCGGGGTGCTGTGGGCGGCGTACACCGTGTCGTTCCTGGTGCTGGACTTCCTCCCGGGCGACCCCGTCACGGCGATGGCCGGTGCCGGGATGGAGTCGGGGCAGGTCGATCCACGGCAGATCGCCGCCCTGCGGCACGAGTACGGCTTCGACAAGCCGGTGCTCGTGCAGTACGCCGAGTACCTCGGACGGGCGGTGCGCGGGGACTTCGGCGACTCGGTCGCCACCGGCCGGCCGGTCGCTTCGACACTGGCCGACGCGCTGCCCCAGACCCTCCAACTGACCTCGACGGCACTGCTGTTGGCGGTGTTCCTGGGCGGCGGACTGGCGGTGGCGGCGACGTACACCACGCGGCGGTGGCTGCGTCAGTTCCTGTTGTCGCTGCCGCCGCTGGGGGTGTCCGTCCCGACGTTCTGGGTGGGGCTGCTGCTCGTCGAGGCGTTCTCCTTCCGGCTGCACTGGTTTCCGGCGTTCGGCAACGACGGGCTGAGGGGGCTGGTGCTGCCGGCGCTGACACTCGCGGTCCCGACCGGCGCTCAGATCGCGCAGGTGCTGGCCAAGAGCCTGCTCACCGCGCTCGACCAGGCGTATGTGGAGACCGCCCGCGCCAAGGGAGCGGGCCGGTGGCGGGTCCATCTGCGGCACGCGCTGCGCAACGCCTCCCTGCCGGCTCTGACGGTCGTCGGCCTGCTGGTGGGACAACTGATCGCCGGTTCGGTCGTCGTCGAGACGGTGTTCTCCCGTGACGGCCTTGGCCGTGTGACCGCGGCGGCCGTCACGGCCCAGGACATCCCGGTGGTCCAGGGGGTGGTGGCCTTCGGCGCGCTGATCTTCGTGATGACGAATCTGGTCGTCGACCTGGTCTATCCGGTGCTCGATCCGCGGATCGTGGTCGCCTCGGGCGGAAGGGCGGGCGTCGCATGAGTCAGAGCCTTGTCGAGGACCCCACCGAGGCCGCGCTCGGCCTCGCCCGGCCGGTGGGCGGAGCGCCGGATCCCGTACCGGGACGTCGTGTCGGCGTTCGGCGGGTGCTGCGGTTCCTTGTACGCCGTCCCGGCCTGCTGCTGTCGCTCCTCGTCCTCGTCCTGGTGGTGCTGGCCTCGTTCCGGCCGCGGCTGTTCACCTCGCGGGATCCGCTGAAGGGGGTGCCGGCGCAGAACTTCCGCGGTCCGAGCGGCGCGCACTGGTTCGGTACGGACGAGCTGGGACGCGATGTGTTCGCCCGGGTGGTGCACGGAGCCCAGTTGTCGCTGAAGGCCACCCTGATCGCGGTGCTGGTGGCGTTCGTGGTGGGTGGCCTGCTCGGTCTGGTCGCGGGGTTCGTGGGCCGCTGGGTGGACGACGTGCTGATGCGTTTCGTCGACGTCCTGCTGTCCATCCCCGCGCTGTTCCTGTCGCTGGCGCTGGTGACGGCGCTGGGGTACGGGACGGTGAAGGTGGCCGTCGCGGTCGGTATCGCCAGTGTCGCCTCCTTCGCCCGGGTCACGCGCGCCGAGGTGCTCCGGGTGCGCCAGGCGGTGTTCGTCGAGGCGTCGCGCTCCTGCGGGGCCCGCTGGTACTCGGTTCTGGGCCGGCACGTGCTGCCCAACGCCGCCGGCCCGGTGATCGTCCTGGCCACCCTCGACTTCGGCGCCTCCATCCTGGCCGTGTCGGCGCTGAGTTTCCTCGGCTACGGCGCTCCCCCGCCGACCCCGGAATGGGGCACGTTGATCTCCGAGGGCCGCAACTACCTGGCCAATGCCTGGTGGCTGACCGCGCTGCCCGGTCTGGCGATCGCCGCGACCGTACTGGCCGCCAACCGCGTCGCCAGGGCGCTGGACGGCGAATGGGCCCGGCAGCGATGACCCACGAACACGAGAACGGCGAGGACGTGACCACACCACTGCCGGAGAGCACGCCGCTGCCGGAAAGCTCGCCCCTGCTGGAGAGCACACCACTGCCGGAAAGCTCGCCCCTGCTGGAGATCCGCGGGCTGTCCGTCTCGTACCGCACCCGCGGCGGCACCGTGCCGGCCGTCCGGGGCGTGGACCTCGACGTGTGGCCGGGCCAGGTGACGGCGGTGGTCGGTGAGTCCGGTTCCGGGAAGAGCACGACCGCGCACGCGATCACCCGTCTGCTGGCGGACAACGGGGGCATCGACACCGGCACGGTCCGCTTCGGCCGGCACGACCTGGCCACCCTGTCGGAGGCGGAACTGCGTACCGTACGCGGGGCGCGGATCGGTCTCGTCCCCCAGGACCCGACCGTCTCGCTCAATCCGGTCAAGCGGATCGGCGAACAGGTCGCCGAAGTGCTGCGCATCCATGGTCTGGCGACCCGCCGGTCGGCCGCCGCCGAGGCCATCGCCGTCCTGGACCGGGCCGGGCTGCCCGACGCCGCCGTACGGGCCCGGCAGTATCCGCACGAACTCTCCGGCGGTATGCGGCAACGCGCCCTGATCGCCGTCGCGATCGCCGCGCGACCCGAGCTGATCATCGCCGACGAGCCGACGAGCGCCCTCGACGTCACCGTGCAGCGGGTCATCCTCGACCATCTCCAGCATCTCGCCGAGGAGTCGGGCACCGCGATCCTGCTGGTGACCCACGACCTCGGGGTCGCCGCCGACCGGGCGCAGCGGCTGGTGGTCATGGCACAGGGCCGAGTCGTGGAGTCGGGCCTCACCCGCGAGGTCCTAGCCGACCCCCAGGACGCGTACACGCGGCGTCTGCTGGCGAGCGCTCCGAGCATGACCACCGCACGGCGTCGCCCGTCCGCACCTGTGACCGCGACGGAGGCCGCGCCCCTGCTGGAGGCGCGCAACCTGGTCAAGGAGTTCCGCCTGCCGCGCACCGCCGACGGGCCTCGCACCCTTCGCGCGGTGGACGACGTCAGCTTCACCCTGCTTCGCGGACAGACCCTGGCCCTGGTGGGCGAGTCGGGCTCGGGCAAGTCCACCACCGCCCGGCTGGTGCTCCGGCTCGCCGACGCCACCTCCGGGCAGGTCCTGTTCGACGGTACCGACGTCACCACCGCCCGAGGTGCCCGTGCCAGAGAGCTGCGCCGCCGCGCCCAGTTCGTGTACCAGAACCCGTACGCCTCCCTCGATCCGCGCTTCTCCGTCGGTGAGGTGATCACCGAGCCGCTGCGTGCCTTCAAGGTCGGCGACCGTGCCTCCCGGCTCGCCCGCGCCCGCGAGCTGCTCGATCGGGTGGCGCTGCCCTCGGCAACGCTGGAGCGCCGGCCGGCGGAGCTGTCCGGCGGGCAGCGGCAGCGGGTCGCGATCGCCCGCGCGCTCGCGCTCTCCCCCGACCTGGTGGTGTGCGACGAGCCCGTGTCCGCGCTCGACGTCTCGGTGCAGGCCCAAGTGCTGGAGCTGCTGGCCGAGTTGCAGGCCGGCACGGGGGTGGCCTACCTCTTCATCTCGCATGACCTGGCCGTCGTACGCCAGATCGCGGACCAGGTCGCGGTCATGCGGGCGGGCCGCGTCGTCGAGACGGGCCCTCCGGAGGACCTCTTCACCAAGCCCCACCACGCGTACACCCGCGAGCTGCTCGCGGCGATCCCCGGCGGCCGGGTGGCTTCCCCCGCCTCCGAGACCATCACGATCTGAAGGGCCGGCGTCCCATGAGTACTCCCACCATCACCTCCCTGGCCTTTCTCACCCCGGGGAACTTCGCCGACGGCGACCCGTACACCGGCCTGGAGGAGACGCTCCAACTGTTCGAGTACGGCGAACGGTTGGACTTCGACGGTGCCTGGATCCGGCAGCGGCACCTCGAGCACGGCGTCGCCTCGGCGGCCGTGTTCCTCGCCGCGGCGGGCCAGCGCACCGAGCGGATCGAACTCGGCACCGCCGTCATCCCGATCGGCTACGAGAGTCCCTTCCGCCTCGCCGAGGACCTGGCGCTGGCCGACGTGTTGTCACGGGGCCGGCTCCAGATCGGCTTCAGCACCGGCATGCCGCACGCCGAGCTGCTGGGCGACCTCGTGTACGACGGGGACTGGCGCGGCTTCGACCTGTCGTACGGCAGGATCGCCCGCGTCCTCGACAATCTGCGCGGTGACCACATCGGCGGCCCGGACACGGTCATCCACTCTCCGGGGAACACCCAGCGCCCCAGGCTGCAGCCGTACAGTCCCGGTCTGGCGCGCCGCATCTGGTACGGCGGCGGGAGCCTGCGCTCGGTGCGCTGGGCCGCCGAGAACGGTCTGGGTCTGCTGTCCGGCAACATCGTCTCGGGCGAGGGAACCGACGATTTCACCACGGCCCAGCTCAATCTGCTGGCCGCGTACCGCAGCACGCCGTCCGTACGAGGTGAGGAGTATCCGGGGCGGGTGGCGCTGGGCCGGGTGATCGTGCCGTTCGACAGCGCGGACGCGGCGGGCCGGGCCCGCTACCGCGCCTACGCGGCGAGTCGTCACGCCCGCACCCTGGCGCCCCAGGGCCCGAAGCGGACCCTGTTCGCCCCCGACGTGGTGGGCACCGCCGAGCAGATCCTCGAACAGCTCACCGCCGACCCGGTATTCGCGCAGGTTTCGGAGCTGCGCCTTGAACTGCCGTACGAGTTCCACAGGGAGGAGTACGAGCAGATCCTGCACGACACCCGGCACCTGATCGCACCCGAACTGGGGTGGCGTCCGGCTTCCCTGACGGCGCGCCAGACAGTCGGCTGAAGCCGCTCCCGGAGTCGGCAAAGGGCAGCGGCCCTCACTCGCGCGCGAGTTGAGGGCCGCTGTGCGGCGGGCGTCAGCCCTTTACCGCCACGGCGTTTTGGGTGCCGAGCGTCGCTCGTTCGGCGTCGCGCTTGGCGACCTCTTCCCGGACGATCGGGATCACGTACCGGCCGAAGTCGATCGCGTCGTCCAGCAGGTCGTAGCCGCGGGCGGAGAGGATGTCGACGCCCAGGTCGTAGTAGTCCAGCAAAGCCCTGGCGACCGTCTCCGGGGTTCCGACCAGGGCGTTGGAGTTGCCCGCGCCGCCGGTCGCGGCGGCGGTGGGGGTCCACAGGGCGCGGTCGTACCGCTCCCCCGCCTCGGCGATGGCGATCAGCCGCTGCGAGCCGGTGTTCTGGGGCCGGCCACCGACGCTGTGCCGCCGGGTGAGCGGCTCGCCGTTCTCCCTGCGGGCCTTGATCGCGCCGACGGTGCGGTGGGCCTTCTCCCAGGCCAGTTCCTCGGTCGGGGCGATGATCGGGCGGAACGCCACCTGGATGCGCGGCACTTCGGTACGGCCCGCCGCCTTCGCCGCGGCTTTCACCGCCTCGATCTGCTCGGCGGTCTTCTCCAGGGGCTCGCCCCAGAGGCAGTAGATGTCGGCCTCGGCGCCTCCGGCTGCGTACGCGGCGGGCGAGGAGCCGCCGAACGACACGTCGGGCCGCGGTTGCTGGACGGGGAAGACGTCGCTCACGAAGTCGTGGAAGCTGTAGTGCTCGCCTTCGTGGTCGAAGGGTTCGTGGGTGGTCCAGATCTTCTTGACGATCCGGATGTACTCCCGTGTGCGGGCGTAGCGTTCGTCCTTGGTGAGGGTGTCGCCCTCGCGGCACTGTTCACGGTCGTTGCCGCCCGTGATGAAGTGCACGGTGAGCCGGCCCTCGCTGATCTGGTCGAGGGTGGCGAAGGTCTTGGCGGCGAAGGTCGGGTACGAGACGTTGGGCCGGTGGGCGAGCAGGATCTGGAGGCGGTCCAGCCTGCTCGCGATGTAGGCGGCGGCCGGGGCGGGATCCGGCGATCCGGAACCGTAGGCGAACAGCACCCGGTCCCAGCCGTTGTCCTCGTGCGCCCGCGCGAGCCGGAGCGTGTACTCCTTGTCGAAGGCGGCGCCGGAGCGGGGGGTGGTCTCGGAGCCGTCATGCGTGGCGGCGATGCCAAGGAACTCCACGGGCATGGGAAATGGCCTTTCTGAGGTCTTGTGGGTGTGCCCGGATTCGGGCTCGGGTCGCGTCGGGCGACGAGAGCGCGTGACAGGTCGCGCGGCACCGCCCGTACACGAAGGCAAAAAACGAGGACGGAACGAAGGCGGAAACGAAGACGGAGACGAAGAAGAAGACGAAGGCAAAGGCAAAGGCGATTTCAGCGGGTGTTCAGCACACGCTCGCGGCGATGCCGCGAAGGGAGAACTCCGCCCGGGACGGGTCACCGAGGGAGGGACGGGCCGTTCGGACGGCCCGCTGCCGCGTCAGGCGCAACAGGCGGCGGACCACACCCGACCGAAGTCGATGTGGTCGCGGGTGACCAGGCGATGCTCCGCGTTCATGCGACTCATTGAGCAGTACATCTGGCGTCCCGTCAACTACGGCCCGTATGCCGGACGACCGGCCTTGGCCGGTACCCATCGGGCCGTCCCACCGGCCGTGGGACCGCTCCCGCTTATTTCCTATCGATTTACTAGGAAACCATTGACCGCACGTCCAACGGATGCGCAGGATGATGTACATGCCCCCCACGCAGCAGCGACTGGTTCGCCGTCGGCACGTCGACTTCGGTCACGTCGCCAGCGCCATCTGTCGCGCCGCGTAGGACGCCCGGCACCCGTTGCGCGTGCCGCCGAACCGTCTCTCGCCTCCTGGTGATCCCGCGATACCGCCCCGCCCCAAGCCGGGCGGGACCCAGCGGGCACCACATCGTCATCGTCCGGCGCATGGGCCACGCGTGCGTGCCCGACCGGCGGAAGACTCCCGACACGGCGCCTGGCCGCCGAATGTGAGGAAACCATCACCATGGCCATTGCCACCGTACTGTCCGGAGCCGACCCCGCATCCGACCGAACCGGGCCCGGCCACGCGCACTGGCTGCGCGCGGCCCGCGAGACGGCCGATGACCTGGCCACGGACGCGGTGGCCAGGGAGCAGGCGGGCAAGACCCCCTTCGACGAAGTGTCCCGGCTGCGCGAGGCGGGACTGCTGACGCTGCTGGTTCCGGCCGACGCCGGGGGAGGCGGCGCGGACTGGACGACGGCCTACGCCGTCGTCCGGGAGATCTCCGCCGCCGACGGCGCGATCGGTCAACTGCTGGGCTGTCACTACTTCTTGTCATGGAGCGCGCTGACCTTCGCCGACTCCGCCCGCGCCACCGAGGCCGTGCAGCGCTCCACGCGGAAGCCCCATCTCTGGGGTGGTGGCTTCGCCCGCCAGGAACCCTCCCTCAGGCTCGCCAGGAAGGGCGGGGGCTTCGTCCTGGACGGCCGGCAGAGCTACGCCACAGGGGTACTGGTCGCCGACCGCCTGGCCGTACGAGGCGAGCGGACCGACACCGGTGAGCCCTTCGCCGTCGTCGTCGATCCCGCCCATCCCGGCGTACGGATCGAGGGCGACTCGGACGCCTTCGGGCAGCGGCTCGCGGCCGGAGGCAGTGTGGACTTCCACGCCGTGCCGGTCGCCGCCGCCAACGTGCTCGGATCCCTGTCCGCGGACGAGGACGTCCTGTCGCCGCTGACCGCCTTCACCTCACCGGTCGGCCACCTTCTCTCCGTCCAGCTTCTTCTCGGCATCGCCGAGGGAGTGCTCACCGAAGTACGCGAGTACAGCAGGGCGGGGCACCGACTCCGGCATCCCGCCTGGCCGGCCGGCGCCGCCCCGGACCCGCGGACGCTGACCCTGCACGGAGAACTGACCGTTCTCACCCGCTCCGCCTCGGCACTCGCCGAGCAGGCGGTACAAGCCGTAGCCGTCGGACTGGCCCGCGGCGACGACCTGAACTACGACGAGTACGCGGAGATCTCCGTCCTCGTGGCCATGGCCGAAGCCGCCGCGTCCAGGGCCGCGCAGGAGTCCACCACGCGCGCCCTCGACGTCATCGGCGCCCGCTCGGCGTCCACGCGGCTGGGATTCGACCGCTTCTGGCGGAACGCGCGAACCCACACGCTGTACGAGCCGGTCGGTCACCGTCTCCGTGACGTCGGGGATTACTTCCTCAACGGCGCGCACCCTCCGTTCGTCCTGCCCGTCTGAACGAGAGAGCGTGAAACCGAACCGAGCCGTACGGGATAATGCGCACATGCGGATTTCAGCCAGGGCGGACTACGCGGTACGGGCCGCGCTGCAACTCGCCGCGTCGCGGGACGAGGGGCCGGTGAAGGCCGAGGCGATCGCCGAGGCGCAGGACATTCCGCACAAGTTCCTCGAAGGCATCCTGAACGACATGCGCCGCAGTGGTCTCGTGCTGAGTCAGCGCGGCGGCAACGGCGGCTACCGCCTGGCCAGGCCCGCCGGGGAAATCACCATCGCCGACGTCATTCGCGCCGTTGACGGACCCCTCGTCTCGGTGCGCGGAGTCCGCCCCCCTGACCTCTCCTACACCGGTCCGGCCCAGTCGCTGCTCCCTCTGTGGATCGCGCTGAGGTCCAACGTGCGCGAGATCCTGGAAGGCGTCTCGCTCGCCGACGTCGCGTCAGCCCAACTGCCCGCCGAAGTCTGCGCGCTGACCGAGGCCCCGGCAGCCTGGACCAACCCCTGACACTGGCACATCTGGCCCCCGCACGCCGATAGCCCCAGGTCAGCCGCACATCCGGTCTTTCCTCAAGTGGCGCAACATTCCGGCAACACGGCTTTCCCCAGCGGATCGGTAGGGTTCGATCCGTGCCTCCCACCGACCGCGTCCGAGACCACGCCGGCCAGGGCGCGACCACCGTCGCCGCCCACCGCGCGCGGCGACGGCTGCGCGCCGACCGGGCCCGGCAGCTCGCCGATCTGCTCCGCCACCAGCTCCTCACCGGCGGCTTCCCCACGGACACGTTGCCTCACGAGTCGATCCTCGCCGGCGACTACCGCGCCTCCCGCAACACCGTCCGCCAGGCCCTCGACCTGCTGCGCGCCGAAGGCCTCGTCGAACGCCAGCCGGGCGTCGGCACCGTGGTCGTCGCCCGGAAGTACCCGCACGGCCTCGACCGCCTGATGGGCCTCGCCGAAACCCTCCATGAGCACGGCCGGGTCACCAACGAGGTCCGTACGGCGGGCCCCGCCCCGGCACCGGCCCCGGTCGCCGAACGCCTCCAGGTCCCGCCCGGCACCGACGTCCTGTACATCGAACGCGTGCGGCGCCTGGCCGGCCTCCCGCTCTCCCTCGACCTCACCTACATCCCCCTCGACATCGGCACCGCCCTGCTCGGCGCCGATCTGGAGAACACCGACGTCTTCCGCCTCCTGGAAACCATCACCGGCCGGCCCCTGGGTCACGCCGAGATCACCCTGGAGGCGGTCACCGCGGACGCGCACTCCGCCGCCGTGCTCGAAGCCCCGCGCGGCACGGCCGTCCTCATGCTGGAACGGCTCACGCACCTCGCCGACGGCCGTCCGGTCGATCTGGAGTTCATCCGGTTCCGCGGCGACCGCATCACCATGAGCGGCCTCCTGCACCGCTCTCAGTGACACAACCACCTTCCTCCGCACGACCTCTCCGGAGACACCCATGCCCTTGGCACCCCAGCGGGCCGACGTGCCCGTGACCATCGACCAGTCGAAGTGCATCGACGGCTGCACGCTCTGTGTGGACATGTGCCCCCTGGACTCCCTCGCCATCGACGAGAGCAACGGCAAGGCGTACATGCACGTCGACGAGTGCTGGTACTGCGGTCCGTGCGCGGCCCGCTGCCCCACCGGAGCCGTCACGGTCAACATGCCCTACCTGCTCCGATGACAGGTCTCGAAAGGTCTCCAACGCCCATGAAACGCACAGCAGTTGCCGCCGCCTCGCTCCTACTCCTCCCCCTCACGGCGTGCGGCGGCACCGCCGCGGCGGGAGGTGACGGCTCGACCGTCACCGTCACGGTCGGCTACCAGTCCAAGACCATCAACACCGTCACGGCAGGCACCCTGCTGCGCTCGCTCGGCGCATTCGAGAAGGAACTCGACGCCCTCCATGACGGCCACACCTACAAGGTCGACTGGCAGGACTACGCCACCGGCGCCCCGATCACCGCCCAGATGACCGCGGGCAAGATCGACATCGGCTCGATGGGCGACTTCCCCCTCCTCATCAACGCGGCCCGGGGCAAGCAACTCAACCGCCCCACACGCCTCGTATCGGTCACCGGCTACAACCTCCGCGGCGGCCTCAACACCATCGTCACCGCTCGCGACTCCACGATCGGCTCGCTCGCGGGCCTCAAGGGCAGGAAGGTCTCGACGAGCATCGGCTCGGCCGCCGACGGCACACTCATACGGGCCCTTCAACGCGCCGGCATCGATCCCGACAAGGGCATCCAGAAGCTCAACCAGCAACCCGCCGTGGGGGCTTCCGCCCTCTCCGCGGGCAGCGCCGACGCACTGTCCCAGTTCGTGGCCTGGCCGGGCCTGCTCACCTACCAGGGCAAGGCGAAGGCCTTGTACGACGGGGCCGAGCTCAACCTTCCGACCTTCCACGGTGTCACCGCCCGCGAGGACTTCGCCCAGAAGCGGCCCGCCGTCCTGGAAGCCTTCCTCAGGGCCCAGGCGGAGGCCACGGACTATCTCGGCGCCCACCCCGTCTCCGCCGCCGAGAAGGTCGCCGAGGCCACCGGCCTCCCCGCCGAGGTCGTCTACCTCTACAACGGCGCCCACGGCATCTCCACCTTCGACCCGGCGATCAAACCGCGCCTCATCTCCGCCCTGAAGCAGGACGTGACGATCCTCAAGGCCGCGAAACTCACCGGCGACGTGGACGTCGACGCCTTCGTCGACGACAAGTACGTCAGGAAGGCTCTCGCAGCCACCTATGCCCAGCACCTGGCCACCAGGCCGCCGGCGGCCGCCGGCGAGGTGTGGCCCAAGGGCGCCCAGCAGACCCGTACCTTCAAGTCCCCGGCACAACTGCTGAGTTATGTCGCCGAGCACAAGGGCGCGATCCGCGCCGCCTACGTGCCGGACGCCACCACCGGCACCCTGTGGTTCGCCGACAAGGCGGTCTGGGTGACCGACGGCGGCCGGCTGCTCCCCTTCGTCGCTCCGGCGACCGCGAAGGCGTACGTCGCCGGGCACAGCGGCGCCCACGCCATCACGTACGCCGACGCACTGCGGCGGGCGTCATGAGCCGGGACGCGCGCCAGACGGACCGAGCCACGCCTCGGAAAGCACGACAAGCCGCCGCCCGCCTCACGCCCCGATATCCGCGCCGGGCGGGCCGGTTCGCCCTGCGGCTCGGCTCACTGGCGGGCGCCCTCGGCATCTGGCAGTTGCTGACCGGCCTCGACGTCGACCTGTGGCTGCGCTTCTCGCAGTTCCCCACGGTCGCCGACGTGGCGCGCGCCTTCGCCGACCGTCTGTCCGGCCCGGACTACTGGACGGACCTCACCGACAGCCTCACCCGCATCCTCACCGGCTTCCTGCTCGCCGCCGTCCTGGGCGTGGCCACGGGCGTGCTCGTGGCCCGCTCCCGCCTCGCCGAGGACCTGCTCGGCCCGCTGCTCGAAGTCGTCCGGCCCATCCCGGCCATCGCCCTGGTCCCCGTGGCGATCCTCCTGTTCCCCTCCAACGAGCAGGGCATCGTCTTCATCACCTTCACCGCCGCCTTCTTCCCGGTACTCGTGTCGACCCGGCACGCCGTGCGCGCGCTGACCCCGGTGTGGGAGGAGGCGGTGCGCACCATGGGCGCCGGACGCCTGCGCGTCCTCGGCTCGGTCGTCCTGCCGGGCGCGCTGCCCGGCGTCTTCGGCGGCCTGTCGGTCGGCCTCGGCGTCTCGTGGATCTGTGTCATCTCCGCCGAGATGATCTCCGGCCAGTACGGCGTCGGCTATCGCACCTGGCAGGACTACACGATCGTCAACTATCCCGGCGTGTTCGTGGGGATGGTCACGATCGGTGTCCTCGGCTGGATCACGTCGACGGCCGTGGAGGTCCTGGGCCGTCGCCTGACCCGCTGGCTGCCGCGTACGTCGTACGTGCCCGGCGCGCGGGTGCCGCGGCAGGCGCGCGGCACCGCCGTCCCCGTACGCACTGTACCCAGGACCGAGAGGGACGTGCCCCATGACCAGCTCGTCTGACCTCCGTTCCCCGTCGCGCACCGGGGCGGCCCTCGCCCTGCGGGACGCCGCCCTCGGCCGCCCGGGCGCACCCGTGCTGCGCGGGGTGGACCTCGGCGTCGACCCCGGCGGGATCCTCACCGTCGTCGGCCCCTCCGGCTGCGGCAAGTCGACGCTGCTGCGCACACTCTCCGGACTGCTGTCTCCCCTCACCGGAGAGGTCACCCAGGACGGGCACCGGTTGACGGGCCCCTCCGCCGACCGCGCCCTGATCTTCCAGGAGGACGCCCTGCTGCCCTGGCGGACCCTGCGCGCGAACGTCGAACTGCCCCTTGCCATCCAGGGATTGCCGCGTGCCGAACGCCGCGCCCAGGCCGAGTCCTGGCTCACCCGGGTCGGACTCGCCGAGCAGTCCGGGCAGTTGCCCCACCGTGTATCCGGCGGCCAGCGCCAGCGCGCGCAACTGGCCCGTGCCCTGGCGCCGGCGCCGCGCGCCGTCCTCATGGACGAACCCTTCGGCGCCCTCGACGCCCAGACCCGCGCAGGCATGCAGGATCTGCTGGTGGAGGTGTTGCGGGGGACGGGCGCGACCGTCGTGTTCGTGACCCACGACGTCGACGAGGCGCTGTTCCTCGGCGACCGGGTGGCACTGCTCGGCTCCGGCCGGCTCGCCGCGCTGCACGACGTGCCGCGCCCCCGCGACCGCGCCGCGCACGACGATCCGGCGCGCGTGGCGCTGCGACGCGAAGTCCTCTCCTCGCTCGGTACCTGAAAGGCCCTTCGGTGACCACCTCCGTGAACACCCCCCTGGAGATCCCCGCCCTCGGCGACGCCGAGGAGCTGAGCTGCGACGTCCTCGTCATCGGGGGCGGCACCGCCGGCACCATGGCGGCGCTGACGGCCGCCGAACACGGCGCGGACGTCCTCCTGTTGGAGAAGGCCCACGTCCGTCATTCCGGCGCGCTCGCGATGGGCATGGACGGCGTGAACAACGCGGTCGTCCCGGGGCGCGCGGAGCCCGACGACTACGTCGCCGAGATCACCCGCGCCAACGACGGCATCGTCGACCAGTCCACCGTCCGTCAGACCGCCACCCGCGGCTTCGCGATGGTGCAGCGCCTGGAGTCGTACGGGGTGAAGTTCGAGAAGGACGAACACGGCGAGTACGCGGTCCGCCAGGTGCACCGCTCCGGCTCCTATGTACTGCCGATGCCGGAGGGCAAGGACGTCAAGAAGGTCCTGTACCGGCAGTTGCGGCGGCGGGAGATGCGGGAGCGGATCCGTATCGAGAACCGGGTGATGCCGGTGCGCGTGTTGACAGCGGGCGGGAGGGCCGTGGGCGCGGCCGGGTTCAACACCCGTACGGGGCGGTTCGTCACCGTCCGCGCGGGCGCAGTGATCCTGGCCACCGGCGCCTGTGGCCGACTCGGTCTGCCCGCCTCCGGGTATCTGTACGGGACGTACGAGAACCCGACCAACGCGGGCGACGGCTACGCCATGGCGTATCACGCGGGTGCCGAACTCACCGGTATCGAATGCTTCCAGATCAACCCGCTGATCAAGGACTACAACGGTCCGGCCTGCGCCTATGTGGCCAATCCCTTCGGCGGCTACCAGGTCAACCGGCACGGAGAGCGATTCGTCGACTCCGACTACTGGTCCGGGCAGATGATGGCCGAGTTCGCCGCCGAGGTGGCGTCCGACCGCGGCCCGGTGTACCTGAAACTGAGCCATCTCCCGGAGGAGTCGGTCGCGGCCCTGGAGACCATCCTGCACTCGACCGAGCGCCCGACGCGGGGCACGTTCCACTCCGGCCGCGGTCACGACTACCGTACGCACGACGTGGAGATGCACATCTCCGAAATCGGTCTGTGCGGCGGCCATTCGGCCTCGGGGGTACGGGTGGACGACCACGCCCGTACGACCGTCCCGCGCCTGTACGCCGCCGGCGATCTGGCCTGCGTACCGCACAACTACATGATCGGCGCGTTCGTATTCGGCGACCTGGCGGGCGCGGACGCCGCCCAGTACACGGCGTACGAGGGTGAGTTGCCGTCCGGGCAGCTGCGCGAGGCCCACGAACTGGTCTACCGCCCGCTGCGCAATCCGGACGGTCCCCCGCAGACCCAGGTGGAGTACAAACTGCGCCGCTTCGTGAACGACTACGTGGCCCCGCCGAAGTCGGGCGCCCGGCTGTCCCTCGCCCTGGAGGCGTTCGAGCGGATGCGGGCAGACATCGCCGCGATGGGCGCCCGCACCCCGCACGAGCTGATGCGCTGCGCCGAGGTCACCTTCATCCGTGACTGCGCGGAAATGGCGGCGCGGGCGTCCCTGGCGCGTACGGAGTCCCGCTGGGGTCTCTACCACGACCGTCTCGACCACCCTCGGCGCGACGACGCGTCCTGGTTCCACCATCTGGATCTGTACAAGTCCCTTTCCGGGAAGATGGAGTTCACAGCCCGACCGGTGGCCCCGTACGCGGTACCGGTCGACGGTTTCCGTCCGGTCGGCGGTCCTTCCCGTCACCTCGGTGAGGTCCACCCGGAGCAGGTGGCGACGGCCGGGACCCGGGAAGCGGCGCCGGTGGCGATGGGGACCGAGACCACGCCGACGGGCACGGCCCTCCCCCACGGTGCCACCACCGGGGCACCTGCCACGCCCCGCCTGCTCCAGCTCCTCTCGCTCGCGGAGGAGCAACCCGAACTCGCCGTCATCGCGCCCTACTTGACCGACTCCGACCCCGTCGTCCGCAGGACCGCCGTCACCGTTCTGACGGAGACCGTGCCGCCCGGCACCGGACCGGCCCTCGCCGCCGCGCTCGTCGACGCCGACGCGGGCGTGCGCGAGGCCGCGGCGGGATCACTGCGCGAACTCGTCGAGACGCTGCCTCCCGAAGAGGCCCTGCGCGAGGGGCTCGCCTTCGCCCTCTCCGCGGACGACCCCGTCGTACGCGCCGCGGCACTCGACGTCCTGCGCGCCCTTCGCCTCGGCGACGCCGAACTCTTCAAGGGGTCTCTGTCCGACTCCAGCATCGCCGTCCGCATCGAGGCCGTCCGGGCACTCGTGTCGGTCGATGCCACCGAAGAGGTCGCCCGTGCGGCCGGGGACCCGTCCCGCGAGGTCCGCGTCACGATCGCCAGGACGCTGGGCACCGCTGTCACCGGGCGGCTCGGCGACACGACGGCGGCGGGATCCGGGCCGGTCCGGGCCCGCTCTGTGCTGGCCGAGCTCGTCGCCGATCCGGACGCCCTGGTACGCGCGGCCGCCTACGCTGCGCTGGCCGGCACCGGCTGCCCGCCACCGCTGGACGCCCTGGCCGTGGCCGCCCTGTCCGACACGGCCTGGCAGGTCCGGGCCGGTTCCGCCACCGCCCTGTCGGCCGCGGACCCCGGCACGGCCGTCCCCGCCCTCGCCAAGGCTCTCGCCGACCCGAACGCCGACGTACGCAAGGCCGCCGTACTCGCGCTGACCCGCCACCGCGCCACCGAGGACGCCCTCGCGGCCCTGGCCACGGCGACGACGGACTCGGACGCGGACGTACGGGCCTACGCGACGCGAGCGGTGTGACGACGACCTCCGCGTCGGGGCCGGGAGAGCGGGGCGCGCTCCCTGACCTGGGAGGGGCGTGCCGGCACGCGTCTCCGGTGAGCGGCCGGCGACGGCCGGCCCCGTCGGCCTCCAGGGCCGGCCGAACACGCTTTGCATTGCCGCCTCGGGTGCCAACGGGTTCACTGGTGTGATGACGGCCTTCTTCGTCACGCTGACGGGCTTCTGGCCCTCGCGTCGTGTCGATCTCTTCGACGGGTTCTGTCGCCGGGACGTGTGAGCACGCCACCGCGTCCCGGCGCTCCGGCGCCGTGGCCCCCCTTCCCCACCGTGGTCCGCCTTCCCCGCTCGATCCGCAGCGCACGAGAACCGAGGTCCGCCATGTCCGCGACCGATCAGCTCCTGCTCAACAACGCCCGCTACGCCGAGACCTTCTCCGGTCCGCTCCCCCTGCCGCCCTCCAGGCAGCTCGCCGTCCTGGCCTGCATGGACGCCCGGCTGAACGTCTACGCGATCCTCGGCCTCAATGACGGGGAGGCACACGTCGTCCGCAACGCGGGCGGTGTGGTCACCCAGGACGAACTCCGCTCGCTGGCCATCAGCCAACGCCTGCTGGGCACCGAGGAGATCATCCTCATCCACCACACCGACTGCGGCATGCTGACCTTCACCGACGACGGCTTCAAGGACAAGGTCCAGCAGGACACCGGTATCCGTCCGCCCTGGGCGGCGGAAGCCTTCGGGGATCTGGCCACGGACGTCCGCCAGTCGATCTCGCGCATCAAGGCGGACCCCTTCATCGTGCACAAGGACCGCATCCGGGGCTTCATCTTCGACGTGACGACCGGCAGGCTCGACGAGGTCCACTGAGCACACCCTGGAGGGTGGGAGGGCGTCCACGCCGCGCCGCGCCAAGATCATCCGAATTGGCCGGTATTCCGGATCGTCTGCTACGGCAACATGTCGGCCTCGTGGCAGGACCGCCAAAAGCCTGGTGTGCGCCGCAAAGTACGGACCAAGCTGACGCTCGTTCGTTCTTTCGCGCCCTCTTCCCCCCAGAAAGTTCCCCCCACGCATGCCTTTGCCCTGTCCCTCTCGCGCGCCCGAGGCACACCCCTCTCGTGTCGTGAGGAGGTGCCGCACATGGTGCGCCATGTGACGCGCAAGGCGCTCGGCTGGCTCCTGATGATCGTGGTCGCGACCAACGCCACGTACTTTCTGGCCAGTTGGTTTCTGGACCCACGGTCGAACTTCAAAGAGCTGCGGCCCGTCCGCAGCGAAGCGCAGATCGACCGGGCCTTGGCGCCGTACAACCTCGACCCGCGGGTACCGCTCGTCCACCGATGGTGGGACTGGTTCACCTCGGTGGCCCTCCACTTCGACTGGGGCAGGTCGCCCACCGGAGTCTCCGTCAACGATGAGGTGGGCTACCGGTCCCTCGTCAGTGCGGAGTTGGTCGTCATCGCGACCGTTCTGTCCGTCGTGATCGGCGTCGCGCTCGGCGTGTACACGGCCGCACGGCAGTACGGCTGGGCCGACCGGATCTCGCAGGCCGTGTCCATCGCGGTGTTCAACGTTCCGACATCCGTCGCCGCGCTCGCCGTGGTCTTCGTCGCGATCTGGCTGAACCAGCACGCCGGACTGCACTTCCTCTACGTCGCCGGAGAGAACTCACCCGACGTCGAGGGACTGCTCCCGACCATCGGCGACCGCCTCCTGCACCTGATCCTGCCCACGCTGACGCTGACCCTGATGGGTTACGTGGGCTACCACCTGACGCAGCGTTCACTGCTGCTGGACACGATCAACGCCGACTTCGTCCGCACGGCTCAGGCGACGGGGCTCACCCGCGCCCAGGCGGTCCGCAGACACGCCCTGAGGTCCGCGCTCATTCCGACGGCGGCCTCCGTGGCGTTCAGCGTCCCCGCCATCTTCACCGGTGCCGTCATCACCGAGACGATCTTCGGCTGGAACGGCATGGGCCGCTACTTCATCCAGACCATCAGCAAGAACGACGTGCACGGAACCGTCGCGACGGCCGCCTTCGCGGCCGCCCTGACCGCGGTCGGCGCGATCCTGGCGGACATCGCCACGGTCTTCCTCGACCCTCGCGTGAGGGTGAGCTGACATGGCCACCGATGCGACGACCGACGCCGCCTCCCGTGGCGCGACGGCAACCGAACCCGTCCGGAACGCGGTTCGCTCCGCGCGCCCGACGACGAACCTCGGCCTCGGCCGGCTCTATCTGCGACGGTTCCTGCGCAACCGGCTCGCCGTCGTCGGTGTGGCGATCTTCGTGCTGCTGGTGCTGTTCGCGGCCGTCGGCGGTCTGTTCACCTCCTACGCCTTCACCGACGCCGACTTCACCGCGCTCACCCAACCGCCCGGCGCCGCACACTGGTTCGGCACCAACCAGGGCGGCAACGACATCTACGCCAGTGCGGTGCACGGCCTCCAGCGTTCGCTGGTGATCGCCGTGAGCGTGTCCGTTCTGACCGTCGTGGTCGCGGCGGTGATCGGCTCCGGTGCCGCGTACTTCGGAGGCCGGGTCGAGCAGGTGACTCTCGCCGTCATCCACTTCCTGCTGATCGTGCCCTCGTTCCTCATCCTGGCCCTGGTCTCCCACCGCCTGGCCGGCGACTGGCGCGTCCTCATCGTCGTGCTGACCGTGTTCGGCTGGATGTCCACCGCGCGGGTGATCTGGTCCGTCTCGACCTCGCTGCGCGAGCGGGACTACGTGACGGCGGCCGAGTTCATGGGCGTCAGCCCGTTGCGCATCGTCCTGCGCCACATCATCCCCAACCTCGGCTCCCTGCTCATCGTCAACCTCACCCTCGGTGTCGTCGCGACCGTGCTCAGCGAAACCGCCCTGTCGTTCCTCGGGTTCGGCGTCCAGCCCCCGGACGTCTCCCTCGGCACGATGCTCGCGGACGGGGCGAGCAGCGTCACGAGCGCGCCCTGGCTCTTCGCCTTCCCCGCGGGTCTCGTCGTCCTGCTCACGGTGTCGATGACCTTCATCGGCGACGGGCTGCGCGACGCCCTCGACCCCACGTCGGTGACCGGCTCGGCAGGAGGCCGACGATGACACTCGCGACCCCCCGGCTCGATGCCGTACCTCCCGCCGAGACCACGCCCGTGCTGTCCGTACGGGACCTGCGGATCTCCTTCCCCTCGGAGGCCGGAACCGTCGAGGCCGTACGCGGCGTGAGCTTCGACCTGCTGCCCGGCCGGACCCTCTGCATCGTCGGCGAGTCCGGCTCGGGGAAGTCGGCCACCGCCACGGGAATCATGGGCCTGCTGCCGCCCTCCGCGTCTCTGCGCGGTGAGGTGCTGCTCGGTGGACAGAACCTGGTCGGTCTCGACGACCGGGCGCTCTCGCGGGTACGGGGCAACTCCATCGGCATGATCTTCCAGGACCCGCTCTCCGCGCTCACGCCGATCTTCTCCGTGGGCAGACTGCTCTCCGACGCCCTGCGGGTCCACCAGGACCTGACCAAGCGGGCCGCCCGGGAACAGGCCGCCGAACTGCTCGATCTCGTCGGCATCCCCGACGCGCGGAACCGGGCCACGTCCTTTCCTCACGAGTTCTCCGGCGGCATGCGCCAGCGCGTGGTCATCGCCCTGGCCATCGCCAACAGACCGTCCGTACTCGTGGCCGACGAGCCCACCACCGCACTCGACGTCACCGTGCAGGCCCAGATCCTCGACGTGCTGCGACTGGCGCAGCGGGAGACCGGCGCCGGTCTCGTCCTCATCACGCACGACCTCGGGGTCGTGGCCGGGCACGCGGACGATGTCGCGGTCATGTACGCGGGGCGCTTCGTGGAACGGGCGGGCGTCGAGGAACTCTTCCGCCGGCCGACGATGCCGTACACCGCGCGACTGCTCGCCGCGGTGCCGACCGTGGACGGCGGGGTCCGCCGGCCGCTCGTACCGATCGGCGGAGAGCCACCCGCCCTGGTGGGCCTGCCGGACGGCTGCGCCTTCGCGAGCCGGTGCGCCGTCGCCCTCGACGCGTGCCACTCCGGCGAACCCGAATTGAGCCAGGTCGGCGGCCACGGACAGGTGGCCTGTCTGCGTGCCACGGAGATCGCCGACGGATCACTCGATCCGCGCGGAGATGTCGTGCCGGTCGCCGGAGTGGCGGCTTCCGATCGTCCCGAGGCCGGCGAGGTGGTGCTTCGGGTCGAGGAGCTCGTCAAGACGTTTCCGGTCACCAAGGGAGCGCTCCTCAAGCGCCGGACCGGCACACTGCGCGCCGTCAACGGCGTCAGCTTCGAACTGCGTGCCGGGGAGACCCTGGGCCTGGTGGGCGAGTCCGGCAGCGGCAAGACCACGACGCTGATGGAGATCCTGCGGCTCAGGCAGCCCGAGGGCGGCCGGATCGAGATCGCCGGCACCGAGGTGGGGGCGGCCGGATCCCGCGCGCTGGTACGGGAGTTGAGGCAGGACGTCCAGATCGTCATGCAGGATCCGCTGGGGGCTCTTGATCCGCGCCTGCCCGTCTTCGAACTGCTCGCCGAGCCACTGCGGGCGATCGGACGGGACCGCGCGTCGATCAGCTCCCGTGTTCACGAACTGCTCGGGCTCGTCGGTCTGGACGACGCTGTGAGCGACCGATTCCCGGCCGCCCTGTCCGGCGGTCAGCGCCAGCGGGTCGGCATCGCGCGGGCCCTGGCGACCGAGCCCAAGCTCCTGGCCCTCGACGAACCGCTGTCCGCCCTGGACGTGTCGGTCCAGGCCGGGGTGATCAACCTGCTGGCACGGCTCAAGCGTGAACTCGGGCTCGCCTACCTCGTGGTCGCCCACGATCTGGCCGTGGTCCGCTACATCTCCGACCGCATCGCGGTGATGTACCTGGGGTACATCGTCGAGACCGGCGACACCGAGACGATCTTCACCGACCCGAAGCACCCGTACACCCGGGCGCTGTTGTCGGCCGTCCCGAGGCCCGATCCGCTGCGGGAACGCACCCGCGAACGTGTCGTGCTGGAGGGCGAGCAGCCGAGCGCCGCGCGACTGCCCGCGGGCTGTGTCTTCGTCGACCGCTGCCCGCTGTACCGCCTCTCCGATGACGACGTCCGCCGTCGCTGTCGCCAGGAACGCCCTGTGCCGACCCCCGTGACCGGGCAGCCCGGTCATCTGTACGCCTGCCACGGCGTCTGAGTACCTGCCGGGGCCATCGAGGACCACCCGCACTCTCCCGAACCCGGGTGCCCGGCATCGACCTGCGGGTGCCCGTCCGCCTCCACCACCGACCAGAAGGATCCACCCCCCATGCGCTCACGACTGGCCCTGCCCGTCGCCCTCATCGCCGCCGTGTCCGTCGCCGCCACCGCGTGCCAGTCCTCTTCCGGGAAGGATTCCGCGGACCCGGACGCGAAGGGTGCCCCCTCCGCCGCGTCGGCCGCCGCCGACTACAACCCCACGCCGTACGACAAGATCAAGGACGGCGGCACCTACACCACGGTCGGGACCTTCGACGACCAGGGCAACCCGTTCAACGTCAATGCGACGCTGACGGCCGCTCGCGTCTGGGCCTGGTACAACGCCGACGCGATCACCTACACACCGACCGGCGAGGTTCGGTACAACCCGGACTACTACAGCGACGTGAAGGTGTCCGTCGAGGGCGGCAACCAGAAGGTGACGCTGACGATCAACCCCAAGGCCGTCTTCAACGACGGCACGCCGATCGACTGGACCGCGATCAGGGCCACGTGGAAGGCCGACAATGGTTCGGACAAGGCGTACGCCGCCTCGTCCACGGACGGCTACGACCGGATCACCTCGGTGGAGAAGGGCACGAGCGCCAAGCAGGCGGTCATCACGTTCAAGGGCGTCAACGCCTCCTGGTCGAGCCTGTTCACCACGTTCCTGCATCCCAAGGCCGCCACAGTCGGCAACTTCAACAAGGCGTACGTCAAGAAGGCTCACCCGGAGTGGGGCGCGGGTCCGTACACCGTCGGCAAGTGGGACACCCACTCGGGCAACATCACCTTCGTCCGCAATCCGAAGTGGTGGGGCAAGAAGGGCAGGCTCGACCAGCGCGTCTACGTGAACCTGGAATCGACCGCCGCGGTCAACGCCTTCAAGAACGGCCAGCTCGACTACGTCTCGGCCGTCGACGCCGAGAGCCTGAAGCAGGTCAAGGGGCTCAAGGGCACGGAGATCCGCAGCGGCGGAAGCCCCTTCGAGTACTCGCTGTACTTCAACACGAAGTCTCCCGTGCTCGCCGACAAGGCCGTGCGCAAGGCCGTGGAGGAGAGCATCGACCGCTCGCAGATCGCGAAGATCCAGTTCCAGGGCCTCGACTACAGGGAACCGCTGCCCGGTTCGGCCGTGCTGTACAGCTTCCAGAAGGGCTACGAGGACAACGTCTCGGCCGTACTGAAGTACGCGCCCGACGAGGCCAAGAAGGCGCTCGACGCGGCCGGCTGGAAGTCCGGAAGCGACGGCGTCCGGGCCAAGGACGGCAAGAAGCTCGAAGTGGGCTACACCCTCCTCGGCGACGACCCGCTGGACAAGGCCACCGCCGGCGCCTTCGCCGCGATGCTGAAGCCGGTCGGCATCCGGCTGGTCATCAAGAAGGCCGACGAGGCGGAGTTCGCCGGCATCCTCAGCGACCGCAAGTTCGATCTGTTCCTCTCGGGCAACCGCTCCATGGACCCGTTCGGCGCCCGCTACCTGTGCGACTTCTACTGCTCGGACCGCGCCTCCAACATCACGGGCGCGGGTTCGCCCGCGCTGGACGAGGAGATCCGCGCCACCACCGGCATCGCCGACCTGGGCCGGCAGGCCGCGGCCGCCAACAAGGTCGAACGGAAGGCGCTCCAGCAGTACGCCTTCCTCCCGCTCTTCAGCGGCCCGTCGACGTACGCGGTGAAGAAGGGCCTCGCCAACGTCGGCGCGACCATCTTCTACAACCCGCTCCCCGAAACGGTCGGCTGGCAGAAGTGACGTCGTCCCCGGCCGAGAGGCCGGGGATTCCCGTCTCCAGTGGACACGGATGTACGGGCCCACGCGGTGCGAGCGCTGTGACGACACCCCCGGTTCGGACGTTGCGCCATTCGCCCCGGATCGCACGAATTGGGCCATTCGTGTGACGATGGCTGAGGGACAAGGGCCGTCCCCCTTGAGTGTCACGCGAGGTGTCCGCACGGAAGACCGAGGAGGTCCTGATGACGGACCTGACCACTCGCTCCACGACCACCAGGAACGAAACGGGCGGGGCCAAGGAGATCCGGCGCTCCGGCACCGGTGATCCGGGCGGCAAGGGACGGACCACCATCGCCGACGGCGTGGTGGCCAAGATCGCGGCGGCGTCCGCACGCGATGTGCCCGGCATCCACGGCCTCGGCACCGGCATGACCCGGGCCCTCGGGTCCGTCCGCGACCGGGTGCCCGCCGGGCGCCCCGGTCAGACCCGCGGTGTGAGCGTCGAGGTCGGCGAACGGCAGACCGCGGTGGATCTCGACGTCGTCGTCGAGTACGGGTACCCCATCAGGGACGTGATCGCGGACATGCGCGTCGCCGTGATCACCGCCGTCGAGCGCATGACCGGCCTGGAGGTCGTCGAGGTGAACGTGGCCGTCGGTGACGTGCGCCTGCCGGACGAACCGGACGAGGAACCGCAGGACGGCCCTCGTGTGACCTGACCCGCCGCCCCGGCGCCGCCGGAGGCTCGCGTCCACCGGCCGCCGTGGAAGAACCCTCAGGAGGTGCGTCGCCGTGGACGAAAAGGACCGCGCTGACGGTGTCCGTCTCACAGCGCGCGAACGTGTCGCACTGGCGGAGATCGAGGAGGGGCTGCGGCAGGGCCAGGAGCCGCCGCCGCGCCGCCCGTCCGGCGGTCTCCGGCTGCCCTTCATGGTCGCACTGATGCTGATGTGCTCGGTGGTGCTCGCGGTGGTCGGCATCCGCACGTCGGAGGCCGCCCTTCTCTGGTGCTTCGCGGTTGTGTGGCCGCTGACCGTGCTGCAGATCGTCAGGTTGCTGGGCCGCTGGATCAGAACCACGGGCCCTTTCACGCCGTGGTTCTGACCGGTTCGCGGCCTCCTGGGCCCGGCACTGGAACTCACGAACGGTACGTCAGCAGTCCCGGACGGCTGCGCCGTTCTCGCAGTTGGCCACATGCCACATCATTGCCCTGCCCGCTCAGGCAGGAGGCGGAGATTCCCTGCCGAAGGCCGACAACGTCGCCGTGATCGCCTCGCGAGTCACCCTGGTGTGCGCCGCGGCCCGGGTGAGCCGTGTCTCACCGGGGCTGCGGCGCTTGTCTATGCAACGAGTTGCATAGAAAGCTGTGCGGTATGGCGCTCGAACACGCGATCCTCGTCTCCCTGCTGGAAAAGCCGGGGTCCGGCTATGAGCTGGCCCGACGCTTCGAGCGGTCCATCGGGTATTTCTGGACCGCCACGCACCAGCAGATCTACCGCGTGCTCAAGCGCATGGAGAGCGAGGGCGTCCTCGCCGTCCGGGACGTGCCCCAGCAGGGGCGGCCGGACAAGAAGGTGTACTCGGTCGCCGGCCCCGGACGTGCCGCCCTCTCCCAGTGGCTGCACGAGCCGATCGAACCGGAGAGCATCCGCCACGAGCTGGCCGTGAAGATCCGCGGCTCCGCCTTCGACGACCCGGCGGCGCTCGTCGACGAGGTCGAACGGCACCACCGGATCCACAGCGACCGGCTCGCGCGCTATCTCGCCGGAGAGCTGCGCGACTTCACCGGTCCCGACGCGCCCGGTCCGCTCGACGCCGGTCAGGAACTCCAGCACGTCGTGCTCCGCGGTGGCATCGCGTACGAGCGGATGACGATCGCCTGGCTCGACGACGTCCTCGCGACGCTCCACACCCTCGGCACGACGGCCGACGTCACGGGCCGCGACCCGCGGGACGCCCCTGCACGGCAGTCGGCCTGACCCACCCCCGCTACCTCCGTCTCCCCTTCATGCAATTCCCAGCCCCCATCCCTCGGAAGGCGAACCTCTGTGACCACCACTCCCTTGCTGTTCAACCCGAACACCTACGACCCGGCGCACTTCGAGCCCGAGACGCGCAGGCTGCTGCGCGCCACCGTCGACTGGTTCGAGGAGCGCGGCAAGCGCCGGATCATCGAGGACTACCGAACCCGCGCCTGGCTCGGTGACTTCCTCGCCTTCGCCGCGAAGGAGCGGCTGTTCGCCACCTTCCTGACCCCGGCCTCCGCCGCCACGGACGAGGACCAGCGCTGGGACACCGCCCGGATCGCCGCCCTGAACGAGATTCTCGGGTTCTACGGTCTCGACTACTGGTACGCCTGGCAGGTGACCATCCTCGGTCTCGGCCCGGTCTGGCAGAGCGAGAACGCCACGGCTCGCGCGCGTGCCGCGGACCTCCTGTCCCAGGGCGAGGTGTTCGCCTTCGGTCTGTCCGAGAAGGCCCACGGCGCCGACATCTACTCCACCGACATGCTGCTGGAGCCCCAGGCCGACGGCGGTTTCCTGGCCCGCGGCTCCAAGTACTACATCGGCAACGGCAACGCCGCCGGTCTCGTCTCCGTGTTCGGCCGCCGCACCGACGTCGACGGCCCGGACGGATACGTCTTCTTCGCCGCCGACAGCCGCCACCCGGCGTACCACCTGGTGAAGAACGTCGTCGACTCCTCCAAGTTCGTCAGCGAGTTCCGCCTGGAGGCCTACCCGGTCGCCCCCGAGGACGTCCTGCACACCGGCCGTGCCGCCTTCGACGCCGCCCTCAACACGGTCAACGTCGGCAAGTTCAACCTCTGCACCGCCTCGATCGGCATCTGCGAGCACGCGATGTACGAGGCCGTCACCCACGCGCAGAACCGCATCCTCTACGGCCGCCCCGTCACAGCGTTCCCGCATGTCCGCCGGGAGTTGACCGAGGCGTACGTCCGACTCGTCGGCATGAAGCTGTTCAGCGACCGCGCCGTCGACTACTTCCGTACCGCGGGTCCTGAGGACCGCCGTTACCTTCTCTTCAACCCGATGACGAAGATGAAGGTGACCACGGAGGGCGAGAAGGTCATCGACCTGATGTGGGACGTGATCGCCGCCAAGGGCTTCGAGAAGGACAACTACTTCGCCCAGGCCGCCGTCGAGATCCGGGGCCTGCCCAAGCTGGAGGGCACGGTCCACGTCAACCTCGCGCTGATCCTCAAGTTCATGCGCAACCACCTGCTGGACCCGATCGACGTGCCCGCCGTGCCGACCCGTCTCGACGCGGCCGACGACGACTTCCTCTTCCGGCAGGGACCGGCCCGTGGCCTGGGTTCCGTTCGCTTCCACGACTGGCGCGGCGCCTACGACGCCTACGCCGAGGTCCCGAACGTCGCCCGCTTCCGCGAACAGGCCGACGCGCTGTGCGAGTTCGTCACCACCACGGCCCCCGACGAGGCACAGATCCGAGACCTCGACTTCCTCCTCTCCGTGGGCCAGTTGTTCGCGCTGGTGGTGCACGGACAGCTCATCCTGGAGCAGGCGCGTCTGACGGACCTGGACGAGTCGGTGCTCGACGAACTGTTCTCCGTGCTGGTCCGCGACTTCTCCGGCCACTGCGTCGAACTGCACGGCAAGGACTCCGCGACCGAGCGGCAGCAGGCTTGGGCACTCGGCGCGATCCGCCGCCCCGTCGTGGACGAGGCACGCTCGGCCGAGATCTGGAAGCGCGTGGAGGCGCTGTCCGGGGCGTACGAGATGTCGCTGTAGCGACGCTGCCGGGACCATGTGGTCCGTGCAACCGGCGTCAGTCCGGCGCCGGTTGCCCAGGCCTTTCCACTCGTGATGCCCCATGCCCCGAACTACTCCGGCCCGCCCGGAGTGATGGGCGCCATCAGACCGATGTGATCAGGGACACCCCCAAGTAGGGTGATCTGCCCCGGATTTCCGGAACGTCGCGGCCATGCCAAACATCCTCAAGAGCGAAAATTCTTGGCCCACACCGTGCTCGCACGGTGTTCGACAGAGCTCGAGGAAGCATGACAAGGCGTAAGTCCGTGCCGCGGCACGGATGGCGGGGGTCCGGGGGACCCGCGCGCTGGATAGCCGGAGGGGCCGTTCTGGCCCTGTCCCTCACGGTGCTGGGGAGTGCCGACGCGGTCGTGGCGACGCCCGCACGGGCCGCCGAGGTCGCGGCAGCCGACGTGACCCAGGCCGTGGACATCGCGTCCGCGCGCGCTGCCGCGCGGGCCTCGGGCCACAGGATCGAGGCGCTCTCCGAGCGTACCGAGACCTCCACGACCTGGGTGAACGAAGACGGCTCGCTGACCACCGAGGTGTCCGCCGGACCCATCCGTTTCTACGACCAGGACACCAGGTCCTGGCGCTCGGTGGACGTGAACCTGACCCGGGACGCCGACGGGGCGGTCGAGGCCAAGGCTCACCCGCAGGGGCTGAGACTGGCCGGACGCGGTACGGGCGGCACCGTCCGGCGGACGTCCCTGACGGGCTCGCGGACCGTACGAGCCGACGCGGGCCGCGCCTCCGACCTGGTAACGCTCGGCGAGGGGGACGGGCAGATCACCCTGCAGTGGAAGGGCGCCCTGCCCGCGCCCACGCTCAAGGGCAACCGGGCCGAGTACGAGAACGCGCTGCCGGGCGCCGACATGGTCGTCGAGGCCACACGCACCGGCTTCGAGCAGTTCGTGGAGATCAAGCAGCGACCGGCGGGAGACTCGTACAGCTACACGCTGCCGCTCAAGGCGAGCGGTCTCACCGTGACCCAACGACCCGACGGCAGCGTGCTGCTGACCGACCGGCGCAGCGAGAAGACGGCGGTCATGCCGGCGCCGGTGATGTGGGACGCCTCGGTCGACGCGGTCTCCGGTGAGCACACCCGTACCGTGCCCGCGGCCATGAAGGTCGTCCACGACGGGTCGTCCGTCGACCTCGTGGTGACGCCGGACGCCGCATTCCTCGCCGACCCGAGGACCAAGTACCCGGTGACGGTGGACCCTTCCACCTCCGTGCTGTCGAATGTGATGGACACCTACGTCCAGCAGGGCGAGACCGGGGACCTGTCCACCGACACCGAACTGGACCTGGGCAACCCGGGGACGAAGAACTCCGACGGCACCCCGCGCACCGCACGTTCGTTCATCACCTGGAACACCGCGCCGATCGCGAACGCCCTCGTCAGCAGCGCCCGGCTCAGCCTCTGGAACTTCCACTCGGGCAACACGGACTGCAAGGCGGCGCCGTGGGAGGTGTGGTCCGCCGGAGCCGCCTCGACCAGCACCCGATGGACGTCCCAGCCGGCCTGGAACTCCCGGACGTCCACCTCCACGGAGACGCGCGGCAACTCCGCCTGCACCTCGGCGTCCGACGGATGGATCAACACCGACGCGACCACGCTCGTGCAGAGTTGGGCCTCCGCCAAGGCCACACGCGGCACGATGGGGCTGCGTGCCACCGACGAGAACCTCGTCGCCCAGTGGAAGCGGGTCAACTCCGCCAACGCTGCGGCCAATCCGCCCAGACTCACCGTGACCTACAACTACCGGCCGCGCACCGGCACGAAACAGCAGGCCGGTCCCCCGTTCACCCAGGACAGGACGGGAACTTGGCGCGTCGACACGACCACGCCGACCCTGCGCGACACCTTCGCCGACCCGGACGGCGACCAGGTCGACGGCACCTTCCAGATCTTCGACGCCGCGACCAACACCCAGGTCGGTGACCTCCTGGTGTCCAAGTACACGGCGAGCGGCACCCCCGCCGAGGTCACCGTGCCCGACGGCGTGCTGCGGCACGGCCGGACATACCGGTTCCGTACCTCGCCGTACGACGGCACGCACTACAACACGGAATGGTCGGCCTGGGCCACCTTCAGCGTCGCCGCGCTCCCGGACACACCGCAGGACCTTCAGGCCGGGGCCGAGCAGACCCTGACGCCGATCATCTCCGCCGTCGTCACGGATCCGGCGCAGGGCCGCGTCAGCGCCGAGTTCACGGTGAAGGACTCGGCCGGCAACGCCGTACCCGGACCGAACCTCACGCCGGTGTGGACGGACAGCGGCCGGCGGGCCGCCCTCCGGCTTCCCGACCGGGTCCTCACCGACGGCGCCGCCTACCGCTGGACCGCCCGCGCCTGCACCAGCGTGGGCTGCTCACCGTGGTCGGCGCAGCAGACCATGAACGTGCGCGAGAAGCCGCTGCCCGCGGCACCCGAGAGCAAGACGCTCACCCTCGCCGACGACGCCCTCGGCCAGGTGTCCACCGCGACCGACTGCGCCACCACACCCTGCCCCACCGCGCCCGACGGGGAACTCCGGATCGGGCCGGCCGGCGGACACCAGTGGGCGACCCGTTTCAAGGCGGACCTCTCCGGTCTGCCCAAGGGGGCCCGGGTCACCTCGGCCACGCTGTCGCTGACCCGCTCCGACTGCGCGGCCGACTGCACCGCACAACAGCCCGGCGTGTACGAGTTGTCGTCCGCCTGGACACCCGCCGAGAGCGGCGGGGCGCTCCTCGACGCGGCCGGAACCGACGACTACGTGTCCGGCACACCCCTGCCGGACCTGGACCTCGGCCCACTGGTGCAGTCTTGGACCGAACGGGGAGAGAACCAGGGGTTCGCCCTGACCGTCCCGGCCGACGAGCACGGGGCGGCCTACCGCTCGCTCACCGCCTCCGACGCGAACACGCGGCCCCGGCTGACGATCCGCTACCTGCCGCCCACGACACCCGGAGCGGTCACCGACGTCGTGACGGTCCCCGGTGACTCGGGCCTGCTGGCCACCTGGAACCCGCCGCTCGACCCGGGCGTGGCAGGTGAGCTCCGCTACGCGGTCCAGGTCGAGAAGACCGACGGCACCGTCGTGGCCGAGCAGGAGACCGGCACACCGCGCGCCGTGTTCACGAAGCTCGACAACACCGTTCCGTACCGTGTCTCGGTGCGAGTGAGGAACGCCGTCGGCGAGGGCCCCGTGTCGCGCTCGGCGTCGGCACAGGGCGCGGCGGTCCGGGGCGGCACCGCCCTGTACCGCGACATCGTCCAGGAGTACCTGGCCGCCCGGGGCAAGATCCTCACCGGCGGTGACCTCTCCTCCCCCGACGCGGCCGCCGACGCACCGCACGGCGCGGTCTTCGCCGCGCTGCTCGGCGCGCAGGAGCCGAACCTCGTCGACAACAGGCAGGCCCTCGCGGACACCGGCCAGAGCTATGCGGGCGCGTCGGTGGAGATGACGGACGTCCTGGTCGGCAAGGGCGCCACCGCGGATCAGGTCGTCGTGCGTGCCACCGTCACGCAGTCGATGACACTGCACGGCGACGGCGGCGACGAACCGACGAAGGGGAGCGCCCTCAAGCGGTACACCTTCGGCCTGACCGGGGACACCGCGGTCATGGACGGCGAGGCCGACGACTTCGACGCCGGGCAGACACTGTCCGCGACGGCTGCCGCTCAGTCCCAGGTGGAGACCACCTCCGCGACGGACCCGGAGTCCCCGGACGACACCTCGGACGACCCCGGCTCGATCGAGCTGGGCGAGAACGGCTTCCCCGACGAGACCCCGCCCGCGCCCGCGACCAAGGCCACGGTCACAGCTCTCGGTGCCAGGTCGGTCAGCGGCCACGGCACCGCCAACTGGGCCTACAACCACACCGACATCGGCTGGGAGTACTCCCAGGACTGCACCAACTTCGTCTCCAAGGCCCTGTACCACGGCGGCGGCATGAAATTCCGATGGGGCGGCCGCAAGACCGACGGCGCGTGGTGGCAGCAGTACTACCTCTTCGGCTCGGTCAAGAACAAGAGTTACACCTGGTCCGGTGCCGACAACCTGCGCCGTCACTTCTCCGGGCACCGTCCCTCGAGCCGTGTCTCCAAGACGTACAACGCGCAGCTCGGCGACATCGTCTTCTTCAAGTGGAAGAAGGAACGGCGCTACAACCACGCGGCGGTGGTCACCTCCAAGGTGCAGGGGCATCTGGGACTGTCCCAGCACGGCATCAAGAACCACACCACGCTCGACGACGTGCTGGCGCGCTACCGCGGTACCAGCAACCCCATCCAACGAGTTCTGATCATCCGACCCAGGAGTACCAAGTGACGGAAGGGACCGCATCGCGCGCCCCGATGACCGCGGTGCTGGCAGCCGGTGTGCTGCTCGCGACGCTGACCGGGTGCTCGTCCACGGGCGACACGGCCGACACCCGCTACGCCGAGGACTACGCGGGCCACGAGGCGCTGCATGTGCTCGGCTACCCGTCGACCGGCTCGCTCGGTGTCACGCAGCAGCTGGTCTGGCGGATCGCGGACGACTCCCCCGGCCGGCTCGCCGAACTCGCCACCGACGACAGCGACAAGGACGCCGCGCGCAGCACGGCCGAGAACTGGATCAAGGCGTTCGGAAAGGGAGCGGTCGGGAAGGTGGCGGCCGACTTCTACGACGAGGGCTCCGAGCGGCAGACCGTCGTCCTGTACTTCCAGAACACCGGGCAGAAGAAGGAGATCAGTGTGCGCCTCGACGGGAACGCGGGTGACAGCGGCTGGCACGTCCTCATGGACGAACCGTCCATGAAGGAGGCCACGTCGGAGCCCACCTGGGCGCCCCGGACCCCCGGCGGCTCAGGTTCCTCCCGCGCGACCCACTGACCTCACCCCGTAGACCCACGGCGCCCTCGCATCCGTACCGCGCGGGGCGCCGTGGGCGGCGGGCCGGTCGTGATCACCAGCCTTCCAGGTCACATCGTGACCACGGTCAGGAGTTGAAGTCCGCGCCCAGCGCGGAGTGGAACTGTTTGGGGGCACCGAGGGTGCTGGGCCCGATGACGATCGAGCCCTTCGAGGTCACCCCGCACGCCGTCGACGGAAACACCCAGACCGAGCCGCGAGCGCCGTGCGGGGTGCCGTCCGGAGCGACCTCACCTCCGGCGAGCAGGTCAGCATGGCCGTCGGCGTCGATGTCCACGATCTTGGTCGCCGTCCCGAACACGTCGGCGTCCTGAGCGGTGCCGGGCACACCCCGGGTGTCCTGGGTGAGGAGCTGCGCGTCCTCTCCGGTCAGGCCGTGCGCGGTTCCCCGCATCGTGACGACACTGCCCGCGCCGTCCGTGCCGCCGACGTCCTTCTGCGGTATTCCGGCGGATACGTCCGCGTACCCGTCACCGTCGATGTCGCCCACCGAGACGCCGGCGCCGAAGTAGTCGGTCCCGCCCTCCTCGTCGGCTCCGGAATCCTCGTGGGCGACGCCGGGTATTCCAGGACTGTCCTGGTTGAGCATCGTCATCTTCTCGACGTCGGGGCCTCTCTTGCCGCCTGGCAGATAGACGACCGCCCCGCTCTTGAGGTGCGGCAGACGGTACTTCCTGGCGTATTCCGGTTCCTCCATCCCGCTGCCGCCGGCGCCGCTGTCGACGGAGACGAACTCGAAGAAGGCGTTGGTGACGATGTCGGCGTAACCGTCGCCGTTCACGTCCCCGACGGCCACCGCATGACCGACATCCTGAGGACCGTGGATCCCGCTCAGGGCGACGCCGTCGGTGAGGCCGTCAGGGCTGCCCTTCCAGTACACGAGGTCGCCTCGACGCGTGCTCCCGGTCTCCGTCTCACCCACGGAGACCAGGTCGGTGATGCCGTCGCCGTTCACGTCCCCGGTGGCCAGGTCCCTCATCCCGGCTTCGCGCGGGCCCTTCACGTCGTGCACGCCGCCGGCCGGCGTGCCGTCCGGCCCGAACGGACCGGACAGGACGCGCAGGTCGCCACCCCGGGCCTGGGTCGCCACATCCGGCGCACCGTCGCCGTTGAAGTCCCCCGCCACGATGAGCGAACCGACCCCGTCGTGGGAGGCGGCCCGGCTGGGCAGCGTGACCGAGCCGGACAGCCCGTGCCGGCCTCCCCAGACGACCGAGAGGGATCCCTGCCAGTAGTACTGGCGGGGTTTTCCGTCCTCGACTCCACCGCTTCCGTACGCTTCGTCGTGACTGTTCTCGCGGGACCCGACGATCAGGTCCGCGTACCCGTCCTGATCGAGGTCCGCGGTGGTCACGGAAATGCCGTAGTAGTCACCCGGTTCGCCGACCCCCGGCACGCCGGGCTTGTCCTGGTCGAAGAGCTGCTTGGACGAGATCCGCAGACCGTGGGACGAGCCGTACACGACGGCCACGTAACCGGGCTTTCGACGGGCTTTGCTCCGGCTGAGGTCACCGCGCGGAGCGGGAAAGGCGACATCGGAGTAGCCGTCGCCGTTGAAGTCGTCATGGAGCGCTCCAGGGTGGAGGTTGCCGGCACCGGACGAGGCGCTCGGCGTGCCGTTCGCACACCAACTGGCCGGAGGGGGGCCGTACACCGTCCTCCTGGCGCTGCGCCCGGATTCAACGGGGTCGGCACCCGTGCACGCCGTCATGGACAGGCCGACCGCTATGGTCAGCGCCACGCCCCGGGCGTGTGTGGTTCGACGTGAGTTCAACGGTGTCCTCCATGCGGTGCGCACGCGTGCCCCCAGGCACGCAGATGCAGTTCCGCACACACGAAGCAAGGGCGAAGGCAAAGCAGTGCCTGGTCAGTGGGCGTCAGGTCGTGGTGGGCCAGGTTCGGAGGAGTGCGGCGATCTTTCCGGCCGTGCAGGTGGGATCGAGGAGCAGGTCTTTGAGGGCGATGGCGTCCGCGCGTACGGGCTTGACGCCGATCCCGGCGGCTTCGAGGTACATGACACCGCTGGCCGCGGCGACGGCCAGGTTGGAGCGCTCCAGCCAGCGGCACCGGCCCAGGGTGTGCACGAGAGCGGCGGCTTTGGCGTAGGGGCCGTCGTAGACAGGCTGCTCGAACAGTTCGGCGCGGTGGCGGGCGACCGCCGAGGCGGGTACGCCGTAGTCGTCCGGCGCCGGATCGTTGGCTCCGGCGGCCTCGGCGACCTGAAGGATCCAGGGGACGTCGATGTGCAGATCCATCAGGCCGCGTGCGCTCCCCGAGCCGGCTGCTGGGCCTGTTCGGCCTCGTCGAAGACGCTCTGGTGTTCGGTCAGGAAGCGGGCGGCCGCGTCCACCGCACGGGCGCGCAGGCCGCTGGTGTCGTCCTGCACCAGCCGGGCGAGATAGTCCCCGATGCTCAGCCCCAGGTCGGCGGCTCGCTTCTTCGCGAGGTCCGCGACTTCCTCGTCCACGCGTGCGCCCAGCTGTGTCTTCGCCATACCGGCATGGTAACAGCCGTTACCACCCCAGGGAGGGAAACGGGGAAACCGGCGGCTCCAGCACGTATCGTCCCCTGCCGGGCCGAACGTCCGGCATGCCCTGGGCGTCACAGGTCTGGCGTCGTATTCGACTCCATTCCACTGACTTCCTGGGGGCATCATGCGGTCCGTCAAAATGCTCGTCACCCTCGGCCTGGTCGCCGCCGCTGTCGTCGGATGCGGCGACGAGAGGGCACCCGCCGGCAACAGTGTCCGCAACGTCGACACGGCCGAGCGTGCCCGCCGGGTCGCCGCCGCCTGGGAGGGGTCCGAGGTGGCGCGCGCGTGGCGGCGGGACTACTACCTGCTCGGCGACGCCGTTCAGCTGCCGGACGGCGCCTTTCACAACGACGCCGACAAACGCGCATACGCCACCCAGAACTTCGACCTGCGCACCCCCCTCCCCGACGCTCCGAAGAAGCCGGGGAGGATCCGGTGGACCGACGGCGAAGCCCTCACCCTCCCCCTCACCTCGGCACGAGCGGCCTACGACACGCTGGACCGCGGCGAGAGCCCCGGCCCGGCACTCACCGTGACCGGTGCCCGGCTCGGCAGCATGACGGTACTGACCAGCAGGGGGAAAGCGACCGTGCCCGCCTGGCTCTTCACGGTCAAGGGCTACGACACCCCGCTCAAACGCGTCGCGGTCACCCCCCCGAAACCGCCCCGCTCCCCGATCGGGGCCGTACAGAATGAGACGGACGAACTGGTACCGCTCTACGGGCTGAACACCGTCGCGCAGGACGGCCGGACGCTCACCGTGCTCGCCAAGCACGGAGCGTGCGACGACGGCCCGGCCGTCGATGTGCTCGAGGCCGAGGGCAGCGTGGTGCTCTCGGCCTCGATCCGTGGCACCTCCGACGGACCGTGCACCAGCCAGTCGCTCGCCGAGAAGGTGACGGTGAAGCTGCGCCGCCCGGTCGGTGAGCGCATCCTCCTCGACGCGTTCACCGGCAGGCCCGTACCCCAAGGAGAGCCCTACTCGGCCTCGCCCAGCTGGCGTTGACCCACCATAACCACGGCAAAGAGCGCGCCCCGCTCCGAAACGGCCGCGCATGCGGCACTCGTTCGAAGCACGGGTACGGGTACGGGGCCGCCCCCGGTGAGGACGGTCCCGTACCGATCGGTGGTGTCCGGCACCTACTCGACGTTGATCTTGAAGGTGCTGGTCGTGTTGCGGATGTCCTGGGCGTTGCCGCTCATCCGCAGGTTGCGGAAGGTGGCTTCACCGACCGCCGGACCCTGACCGGGCTCCGGCAACTCGTTGGCCCAGATGCCGAATCCGGACTTGGCGTCGAAGGCGTCCCCGCTCTTCTTGGAGTTGGTGATGGAGATGTCCGTGAAGATGGTGTCCTTCACCGGGAACTGCGGCTGTCCACCGACGTAGTTGGTCTGGAACATCACGCCTCCGTAGGTGGAGTCGTCGATGTCGACGTCGTTGACCCGGATGCCCTGGAAGACCTTCGAGGCGGAGAACGCCCAGATGGCGGGGAAGACCTGCGAGCCCCAGAAGTGGCCGCCCGTCCTCTCCAGGGACACGTTCTCGATGGTCGTGGGCTCGGTCCCGAAGCCGTTCATCGGGTAGCCGAAGTCCAGCGAGGAGATGGTGATGCCGGAGTAGACGAGGGTGTCGGCCACGCGGAGGTTGCGGAAGGTGTTGTTGTAGCCGCCGTAGACGGCGATGCCGGCCGCTCGCCAGGTGAGCGTCGATGTCAGGTTCTCGTAGAGGTTGTTCTTCTCGTCGGCGCCTCCGGCGTCGATCGCCGAGAAGAGGGCGAAGCTGTCGTCGCCCGTGGCACGCGCGTCGTTGTTCACGACGTGGTTGTCCGTGGAGCCGTTCGTCATGTTGATGCCGTCGGCGAAGGTGTCACGGATACGCGAGTTCTTGATGGTCACGCTGTCGGTGTTCGCGCCCCAGTAGAGGCACACCATGTGCTCGACCCAGATGTTGTCGATGGTGACGTTCGCGACGTTGGCGAAGTCGAACACCTTGCCGGGGCCGTCGATGCGGGAGGTGTAGTTGCCGAGGTAGGTGAAGCCGGCGAACGTCGAGCCGTTGGCCGTGGAGTCGGCGCGGAAGCCGATGTCCGTGTTCTCCTGCGAGGAGGGTGCGTGGAAGCGGGTGAACCAAGGGCCCGCTCCGACGACCTTGACCGCTTTGCCGTAGACCTGGAACTTGCTCGAGGTCTCGTAGTCACCGGCGGGCAGGTAGACACCGACGAGCTTGCCGGTGGTGTCCATGCGGACCTTGTCCAGGGCGTTCTGGACGTCCTGGTGGGTGAATCCGGTCGGGACCGCGTACGCGGCCGGGTCCGGGTTGGCGACCGCCGTCGCCTGCTCGGTGTTGATGAAGTCGATCGCGTACGTCGAGGAGTTGGCCGCGTCCTTCTGGAGCCGGATCCTGGAGCCGGCCTGGACGGTCCTGCCGAGCTGCAGGCTCGCCTCGTCGTAGATGTGCCGAGGGGCCCCGGAGCCGGGCGAGTTGCCGGGCGCGGTCTCATTGCCGTACAGCCAGGCGTACTTCGAGGTGAGGTCGATCGCCTTGAGGAACTGGCCGTCCACGTAGACGTTGAGCGTCGAGTCGGTGCCGTCCGGGATCGAGAAGCGCGTCACCAGGGTGTTGGTGGCCGCACGCGTGGTCCATTCGACGTACTGCCCGGTCCCGTTGAGGGTCACCGCCTTGCGGCCGCTCGCCTCGCCGGCGACATCGCCGATGGTCCGGTTCGGTCCGACGGCCTTGGCGCCGCCACCGAGGGTGCCGTCCTCCGCCTCGTACATGTCGTACGGCATGTCGGCGCCGCGGCCGACGAACAGGGCCTGCGTGGTGGTGTTGTTGCTCCGCTTGACCGGCAGTTCGTTCGCGTCGTCGGCGATGACGGTCTTGACGGTGTACTTGCCGTTGGCGGCCGTCCACGAGCCGAGACCGACCGGCGCGGTCGTCTGGCCCGCGGCGATGGCACCGCTGTAGGAGCCGCTGAGCGTCTTGACCGTGGCACCGTTGGAGTCCTGGACCGTCAGCGTCACCCCGTGGCTGCCGGAGGCGGAGGCCACCGTGCCCTGGTTCTTGATCGCGACGGTGAACGTGACCTCGTCGCCTGCCGAGGCGCTGGAGGGCGTCCAGGAGACCGGCGCCGCCAGGAGGTCGGAGCTGGAGACGGGCTTGACGACCAGAGCGTCGGAACGGGTGAAGGTGTTGTTCGCGTCGTTCTGCTCGATCACCTTGTTCGACGGGTCCACCTCGGCGCCGACCGGGTAACTGCCCGCGTCCCGGGCCCCGATGCTCGCGGTGACCGTCTTCGTCTCACCGGCCGCGAGTGCCGGGACATCGGCCGTGGCGGCCTTGGTGCCGCCGAGGGTGAAGTTGAGGTCCGTGGCCTTGGACGCCTTGGTCCCGCTGTTGGTGACGGTCGCCGTCAGGCTGATGGCGTCCGACTCGACCGGGGCCGCGGGGGTGTTGGTGATGCCGGTGACCTTGAGGTCGGGGTTGGCGGCCGGGGTGCCGATCACCTGGAACTCGGCGGCCTGCCCGCCCGGGGCACCGGAGTTGGACGTGAACTTGAGCTGGATGTCGGCGGCGGCCCCGGTGACCGGGATGGTCACGGTGTTCCCGCCGGCCGGGTTGAACGTGTAGTCCTTCGCCGCGACGAGGCTGGTGAACGCCGTCGCGTCCTGGTCACGGCCGAGCACCTGGATGTTCTGGGTGCGGGTCGCCCAGGCGGCGTCCGGGTTGAGCTTGACGACGACCTGGGCGAGGTCGGCGTCGGCCCCCAGCCTGGTGGTCAGGGTGGCCGGGTAGGCGCCGCCTCCGCTCTCCCAATACGTGCCGATCTGGCCGTCGTTGGCGTTGGCGGCGACGTAGGTGAAGGTGGAGGACGAGGCCTCGATGGGCTTGCCCTCGGCGAGGTTGGATCCGGAGCCGGTCGAGCCGGTCCGGGTGACACTGTTGCTCGCCGCCGACACGTTCCCGGCGGCGTCCTTCGCCTTCACGTAGTAGGTGACGGTGGCCGTCGCCGAGGGGGTGTCGGTGTACGTCGTGATGTCGCCCGCGACGGACTTGACGAGCTGGCCGCCCGCGTAGACGTCGTAGCCGGTCACCTTGACGTTGTCGCTCGACGCCTGCCAGGTGAGCTTCACGTCGCTGCCGGACTGGGTGTAGGCGAGGTTGCCGGGGGCCGTCGGCGCCTGGGTGTCCCCGCTCGATCCCTGCCGGGTCACGCTGTTGCTGTTGGAGGAGACGTTGCCCGCGGCGTCCTTGGCCCGTGCGAAGTACGTGATGTCGGTGCCGGCCGGCTGGGTGTCGGTGTAGGTCAGGACGTTCCCGGCGACGCTCGCCCGCAGTTGGCCGTTGGCGTAGACGTCGTACCCGGTGACGGCCGTGTCGTCGCTCGCCGCGTTCCAGGTCAGCTTGATCTGGCCGGTGGCCGGCTCGGTGAAGGCCAGGTTCGACGGAGCGGTCGGCGCCTGGGTGTCGCCGGTGGCGGGTCCGTAGACCTCCAGCTCGGACAACTGCCCTGCGGGCCAGCCGGTGTTGGCGGTGACCTGCACGCGCACGTACCGCGTGGTGGTCGTGTCGAGGGCGATGGTGGTCGACTGGTCGTTGGAGCTGTCGAAGGTGTACGCCTTCGAGGCCGTCAGATCGGTGAAGTTCTGGTTGTCGGTGGAGCCCTGGACCTTCAGGGTCTGGCTGCGGCTCGGCCAGCCGCTCGGCAGCCGCAGCGTCACCTGGTTCACCTTGACCGATGAGCCGAGGTCGACCTGGAGCCACTGCGGGAAGGCGTTGTTCGTGCTCTCCCAGTACGTGTTGCGGTTGCCGTCACCGGCGTTGGCGGCGGGGTACACGTCGGCGTGCCCGCTCTCGGTGAAGGGCTTGCCCTGAGCGAGGTTGGGGGTCGACGCGGCGGCCGTGAGGACTTGCATCTCGGCGAGCTGGGCCGTGGGTGCCACCGAGTTGCGGGTGAAGTCGGCCCGTACGTACCGGGCGAGGGTCGCGGGGAAGGAGACCTTCACCGTGTTGCCGTTGCCGGGACTGAAGACGTACTGCGCCGACGACTTGAGCGTGGCGAAGCTCTTCCCGTCGGCGCTGCCCTGAAGTGCCAGCGTCTGCTTGCGGGTCTGCCAGTGCTCGGGCAGGCGCAGCACGACCTGGCGGACACGCTTGGTCCGCCCGAGGTCGGTCTGCACCCACTGGGCCGACTTCTTACCGGCCTGCCAGTACGTGTCCGCGTCGCCGTCGGTGACATTGACGGCCGCGTGTGCGGCGCGGGCGCTGCCGGCCTTGGTGGCGGCGTCCGCGGCGGCGTTGGGACCGCCGGCGGCGTGGGCACCGACGGCGGGCAGGCCCAGAACCATGACGGTGGAAGCCAGCGCGGCGGTCGCTGCGCGGCGTCTCCAGGATCTCGGCTTGTGTGGAGTCATACGGGGTTCACTCCCTGCGGAGGGTCGCACGCCGGAGGGGCGGCGGGGTCGGCTCGTTCCTGGGCAGAGCGGTGGCGCGTCATGACGAACGGCAAGAGGCGGCTGCACGCACGTACGACACCCTCAGCAGAGGACGCGTACGCGCAGCTTCTTGCATTGTTTCATCGCAATATTTCAGAGCGGTGCGAGCACGTCTACCGTCAGGACGCCACAAGTTTCACCATCAACACCCGCGTATCAACGCCGAGGAGTGACCTGACACCCCCACCAGAGCGACAATTGGAGCAATTCATGAGGCTCGCCGCGCCAGGACAAGCAGCGCTGCAAGCGAGCGCAAGCAGCGCAACTTCTTGCGTGATTGTGCGGCGCTGTGAAAGCCGACCGCGCCACGGGCTACGGCTCATCCCCTCGCGGACCTGGCCGATCGGGGAGCAGCCGTCCCGACAGCGGAATGGGAGCGGCCGGGGCCGAACGGGGAGGCATACTCGGCGGCATGACTGATCACAGCGCCCACGGAGACCTGACCGTGCCCGTCGCCCCCGACACGGCCGCTTGCGCCGCCGCCCTCGAAGTCGCCACCGCGTACTGCTCCCCCGCGCTGCTCAACCATTCGGTGCGGTCCTATGTGTGGGCCTCCGCGTACGCCGCGCGGCAGGGCATCGAGCACGACGCCGAGCTGCTGTACGTGTCCGCGGTGCTCCACGACATCGGCCTGGTCGCGGAGTTCGACAGTCACACGGTCGACTTCGAGGTGGCCGGCGGGCACGTGGCCTGGGTGTTCGCGGCGGGTGCGGGATGGCCGACGGAGCGTCGGCAGCGGCTGTCGGAGGTCATCGTCCGGCACATGTGGGACACGGTGGACGTGCGGGAGGACCCGGAGGGCCATCTGCTGGGGCGGGCCACCGGCGTGGACATCTCGGGTCGGCATCTGGACGATTTCACCGCCAAGTTCCAGGCGGACGTGCTGGCCCGCTACCCGCGCGCGGGCCTCTCGGACGAGTTCCTGGCCTGCTTCCACGACCAGGCCGCGCGCAAGCCGCAGAGCTCACCGGCCGTGTCCGTCCGGGGCGGCCTCGCCGAGCGCGTCCGGGCGAACCCGCTGGACCGCCCGGTCGGCTGATCCACCGGACGGAAACGTCGCGTGGCCCGATTCCTCATGGCGGGCGTCTTCCGCACTGCGAGGTGCCGGACGGATGGCCGCGGACGTTCTCCTCGTGCGCGCACGTCCTGGCCGCCGGATACTCGATGCGGGCCCGATACCTCCCAACCGCAGTCCAGGCGCTGAAGATCATCGACCTTCCTTCCTGGCCCCGACCGATGAGGAGATTGCGTCATGCGCTCCCAAAGGATTCCGCTGACTCCCCTCGAAGCGGTGACGGCCGGCCTGCTGGCCGGGGCTGTGGGAACGGTGTGCCTGGATGCCGTCCATTACCTGAAGTACCGTCGCACAGGCGGGACGGACAGCCCGCTCGCCTGGGAATTCGCACCGGTCGAGAACTGGGAGAAGGCCCCTGATCCGGGGCAGGTGGCAAAGCGGGTGATCGAGGGCTTCACTCAGCGCCGGCTTCCTGATGGTTCCGCCTGGCTCACGAGCACCATCGCTCACTGGGCCTACGGCTCGGCGGCCGGCGCCGCCTACGGCATCCTGGCCGGATCACTGCCCAGGCCCTCCCCCGTGTATGGCCTGCCTTTCGGTGCCGCGGTGTTCGCCGGTGACTACGTCGCCTTGCCGATCGCGGGGCTCTACAAACCGATCTGGCAGTACGACGCCACGACCGTGGCCTGGGATTTCGCCGCGCACGTCGCCTACGGCACCGGCACCGCGATCACCTTCTGGCTGATCGGCCGACTCGGCATCGGCGCCGTCGGCCACTGTCGGTAGGCCAGCTGCCGGCCCCGGCGTGGACCGGGTCACCGTCCACCGGATTCCCGGACGCGGCCCGCGTCCGGCCGTGCGAGTCTCGTCATGTCGGCATCTTGTACGAGCGGAGGAATGTCAGTCATGGACATGAAACTCGAAGTCGTGGTGGTGCCGGTGTCCGACGTCGACCGGGCCAAGAGCTTCTACACGCGATTGGGCTGGAGGCTGGACGCGGACATCGCCCCGGACGAGAACTTCCGGGTGGTGCAGGTGACGCCGCCGGGCTCGCCGGCGTCGGTCATCTTCGGCGCCTCGGTCACGTCCCAGGCGCCGGGCTCGGCTCAGGGCCTGCAACTGATCGTGGACGACATCAACGCCGCATACGATGAGCTGAAAGGGCTCGGCGCCGAGCCGAGCGAGGTGTTCCACGACGCCGGCGGTGTTTTCCACCACGCCGGAACGGACGCCCGACTGCCGGGGCCGGATCCACAGCGCACGAGCTACGGCTCGTTCCTGTCCTTCAGCGACCCGGACGGCAACGGCTGGCTCCTCCAGGAGATCACCACCCGGCTCCCGGGACGCGTCGACCCCGCGACCACGACGTTCGCCTCCGTGGAGGACGTGGCGAGTTCGCTGCGCCGCGCAGCGGCCGCGCACGGGGTGCATGAGGCACGCACCGGTGCTGAGGACCCGAACTGGCCGGACTGGTACGCCCAGTACATGGTGCGTGAGCAGGCCGGAACCGAACTGCCGTCGTGACCGCGGAGTGGGCCCCGGTAGCGCGGCTGTCCGCGGGCCAGCTCAACAAGCTGGCGGCTCTCGGATCCGAATATCCGGCACCCGTCGGCGAGGTTCTCTTTTCGGCAGGTGACGAGTCCTACGACTTCTTCGTCGTTCTGGAGGGGTCCGCGGAGATCATCGATCGGCTCGGTCAGCCGGAAGAACGGCTCGTCGCGTCATACGGCCACGCGGAGTTTCTGGGTGAGATAGGCATGCTGACCGGCGAGCGCTCACGCTTTGCCGGCGTCATGAAGGGCCCGGGCCGACTGCTGCGGGTGCCGCTGGAGCAGATCCAGACGATCGTCGCGCAAGACAGTGATCTGAGCGAGCTCATCCTTCGGACATTCCTCGTACGACGGGCGAACCTGTTGAGACGGGGTGCGGGTATCACACTCATCGGTTCCCGTTACGACGAACGATGCCGAGTCCTGTTGCATTCGTTCTCGCTCAGCAGGACGGCCGTGGAGTGGCTGGACCTTGAGGATCGGCCGGAGGCCGAGGTGCTTCTGCGAAGGCTCAAGGTATCCCTGGCAGACCTTCCCATCATCCTCATCCCCGGCCGACCATTGATGCGCAATCCACAGCCGGCCGACATCGCTGCAGAGTTCGGAGCATCACCGCACGCGGTCGGCGGTCAAGAGATGTGCGACCTGCTCGTTGTCGGTGGCGGCCCAGGCGGTCTGGCGGCCGCGGTGTACGGCGCGTCCGAGGGACTGACGACCGCCCTCATCGACTCGGACGCCTTTGGCGGTCAAGCCGCCACATCATCGAGAATTGAGAACTACCTGGGATTCCCGGCCGGTCTGCCCGGTGCCGAACTGGCGGCCCGAGGGACGATCCAGGCAGCAAAGTTCGGAGTGCGGCTCCACCGGAACGCCCGCGCGGCAGCCTTCACCAGCGAGGACGGTATACACACCGTCACCTGCGACGACGGCCGGGCATTCAGCGCTCGCGACGTCATCATCGCCACCGGTGCCAACCACCGGCGCCTGCCCGTGCCGGGCATCGAGGCCTGGGAGAGCAACGGCGTCTACTACGCCGCCACGGTTGTCGAGGCGACATACTCGCGCGGACGACCTGTGGCAGTGGTCGGCGGCGCGAATTCGGCAGGTCAGGCGGCACTGTTCCTGGCCCGGACGTCTGATCCGGTGTACCTCGTGGTCCGCGGGGACGACCTTGAACGTTCGATGTCCCGCTACCTGATCGACGCGATCGCCGCCGACCCGAAGATCCAGGTGCGGGTACACACGGAGGTGGTCGGTCTTTCCGCCGACTCCGAGGTGACAGGGCTTGATGTTGTGGACCGGACGAGCCGACGCCGCTCCGCCCTGCCGGTCAGCGCCGTCTTCGTGTTCATCGGTGCCACGCCCTGCACGGACTGGCTCGACGAGCGGCCGGCGATGGATCCCGACGGCTTCCTGCTGACCGGACAGGACGTAGCCCTCCACGCGGGCCGTCGCGTGCCGCTGCCCTTTGAAACCAGCGTGCCCGGGGTGTTCTGCGTCGGTGACGCGCGAAGCGGAAGCGTGAAACGAGTGGCCGCCGCGGTGGGGGAAGGTTCCGCGGCGGTGCGGCTCATCTTCGATCGACGCAGAATCGACGGGGCCGAGGTCCTGTGACAGCCGGCGTGGGGCTGGATCCGTGGCTGTCCGGTACCGACGTCCGCGACAGGACCTCTGGTCCCGGACGCGGTCGCACGCGTGCAAACCAGGAACCTGCTGGTGCGCGGTGCTGGGCGCAGGTGCATTCTGAAAGGTGAGCGTCCCGGTCAGTGAGCCTGCCCAGCAGGCCCTTACGAGGCCTCAGCAGGGCCGGGTCTGCGAACAAGCGTCGGCGAAGCGAGCCAGGCACCCGCGAGGTGCGTACCGGTGACCGCCGACGGACGAGGGTCCATCTCGAACCAGGGAGTAGGTCATGCCATCCCTCCACTTCCACGTGAACTCCTCGATGAGCCCGGAGGAGGTGATGGGCGTGCTGACGAACTTCGGCCCCTCTCGCGTCGAGGAGTGGCCCTCCATCGATGCCGAGCACTTCCAGGTCCATGAGCGGGGCGATACCTGGGCGGAGGTGACCGAGGGCAACGACAAGTCGTGGGAGCGGGCACGCTACGAATGGGACCCCTCGGCGAAGAGTGTCACGGTCACCACTCGGGACTCGGTGCCCTTCGGCTCGGGGGGCTGGCAGTTCCAGATGACTCCCACGGATGACGGCACCCGCGTCGATGTCAGACTGGAACGGCACCCCGACTCGTTCACATCAAAGATGAAGTCCTCGATCATTCCCTTCGCCGGTCCGGTGTTCCGCAAGTCCTTCAAGGAACCCCTGCACACCGTGTAGTCGTGAGGAGGCCGCCGACGACCGGCTGCCCCGGACGCGGGCCGGGTCGGTGGGGACGCTCCGTTGTCGATGTCTCCGAGGGGAGCCGTTCATGACCACGGCGAAAGATCTGTTCATCATCGCCTTGGACCTGAAGCATCCCGTGGGGCAGGGTGACCTGTCCCTCGCGCTCGCGGGAGCCGAGCTGATCGATCTCATCGGTGCGGGGGCGGTCGCCGTGGACGGCGACCAGATCGTGCCGGGTGGACCGCCGCCGGGCGATCGATTCCTGGGCGAGGCCGCGGCAGGTCTCACTCTGCAGGCACCGTACGAGCGGATCGAGGACTGGCTGTGGCGCCGGGGCCGGGACCTCTCGGCCGTGTACCAGGCCGCCCTGGAAGAGAGCGGTGAGCTGAAGCCGCGGCGAAGCGGCCGGTTGTCCTTCGGCTCGGAAAGCCTGGAACCCGTCGATACGCCCGAGCGCCGCCGTGCAGTCGACCGCTGGGAGGAGAAGGAACCCGTCCTGACCGCCCTCGTCGCAGTCCTGAGCATCGATGACGAACGATCCGACGACGAAGGATCCGGCGATGAGACCGGCCTCGACGATGAGACCGGCCTCGATGACGAGCCCGTGACGATGGTGGTGGCCGCCGTCCACGACGCGGTGATGGAACTGGAGGCGGTACGCCAGCGGCGGACCATCGAGAACGCGGCCTTCGCCAACCTCTGGCGCGGCCCCTGAACCGGGCATGGCCACCGGTCAGGCCCCGGACGGGGTGACGCAGGCGTACAGGCGTAGGGGCTTCATGCCGTGGCGGGTCTTCATGGGCTCGTTGCTGCGGCCGCCCTCCACCCAGCGCTTGCGCCACTCGATGGCCGTGCGGATTTCCGTGGCCCACAGAAGGTAGTTGGGGCTGAAGCCGTCGAACGTGGCGTGGCTGGTGCCGCCTGCCCACATGTGCAGACGCTCCTCGTCCAGAAGGACGACCGCGGCGGCCAGCGTGAGACCACCGCGGTCGACGCGGACCACACGGGCGTTGTCGCCCAGGGCCATGACGAAGTCGGTGAAGGCGCCCTCGGGATACATTCCGGCGCTGCCGTACTTGGCCGCCGTACGGCGGGTGAGGTCGCCGACCGTGCGCAGGAAGTCGGGGCGGGGTGCTTCGACGGCGGTCGTGACACCCGCGTCCGCCGCGCGCCGCAGGTATTGGCGGATCGTACGCCGGGTGCGGGCGCCGAGGGTCGCGAGATAGGAGTCGTACGAGTCGAAGGGGTCTCCCTCCGCGCTGTGCAGCGGGAGTTGGTAGCGGGTGACGATCGGCGCCACCCGCCATCCCTTGTCCTGGGCGACGTCGAGGACCGGGTCGCCCTCGGGGACGCTGACGAGTCCCGCGGTCAAGGCGCCGTCGGCGGCGGCCAGTTCGCGCAGCGCGTCCAGCACGGCTCCGAGAACGCGCGCCCGTTGTGCGGGGTTCGTCGCCCGTACCGGCACACGTGTGTCGTAGCAGTACCAGTTGTGCCCGAGGAGCGCCGGGCCGTCGGTGTCCTCGATGCCGACGGCGCGCAGGAAGCCGTACGGGTCGCCCTCCTTCTGGAGGTAGCACGGCAGCACGGCGAGAGTTCGGCCCGCGTCGGAGACCGTCAGATAGCGCGCCGCGAGAATCGGGCTCAACGGGCTTGTCTGATAGGCCCGCAGGTACGCGGGGGTGTAGTGGACGGGCGCGGTGTCCGCCGCGGCGACCTGAATCCACTGGGCGGTGTCCACGTCGTCGATGGATTCGGTGACCGTCACGGTGATGAGCGGCGCGCTCACATCCCTTGCCCTCCCTCTGCCCATTCTCCTTCCCCCTCTCCCTCCCCCTCCCCTTCCTTCACCCAGCCCGCGCCCGCCATCGCGGCCAGGAAGCGCTCCCCGAAGCCCGGCTCCCACCGGATTCCCGCGTCGAGCCGAGCTGTTCGGACCACGTCCGCCGTGCCCGACACTCCGTCGACGCTCTGAGCCAGGGCCATCGCGGAGGCGTAGAACCGGCCCCGGTCCTCGGCGAGGCGGCGTGAGAACCACCGCCGGTCGGACTCGTTCACGGCTCCCATCAGGGCGCGGAGGTTGAAGGGACCCGGCCATGCCCGGCGCAGGGGCGGGCCCCCGTGGCGCTCCACGGGTACGTCGTCCCAGGCCGCCGCGAGGGTGTGGCGCAGACCGTCGAGGAAGGACGCCTGCCGGTCGAGGACGCCGGGGTCGGCGCCGAAGGGCCGCAGGGTGTCCAGTGCGTCGCGTCCGTACCGCGCGTGGCGGGTCAGCAAGGTCGCGGCGAGCGGGTCGTCGTCGGGCGGGAGGCAGGCGGTCATCCGGCGTGCCGTCCAGCGGGTGAGGAGGTGGGCGAGCCGGTCGGCCTCGGGGGCACCTGCCGTCGCGACGACGGCGGCCGCGGACGCGGCGATCGCGGCGGACCTGCGCAGTTCCTGCGGGTCGACCTTGTCCAGTGTGTCGGCGCCGGAGTGGTTGAACCGGTCGGGCCAGTGGCCCAGTTGGACGGCCGGGCAGCCGATCGCGCGGTCGGCGAGGACCGCGTGGTCGGAGGCGCCGACGAACGGGGTCGAACGCCAGCCCCACACGTCGCATCCGACGGCTCCGCTGTAGGAGCGGGCGGCCGCCGGCAGGGCACGCACACAGGCCTCGACCAGGGCGTTGGCGAAGTGCGGGAGGTACTCCGGGCTGCGTTCGACGATCAGCGGGCCTCCGCAGCGCCGTTGGTCCTGGCCCACCATGTCGAGGTCGACGGCCATCGTGGGCAGCGGTCCTCCGCCTTCCTCCACGAGCCGGTGGACGTAGGCGGCGAGTCCGACGAACTCGGGTGCCCAGAGGAACCGGACGGGGCGGCGCAGCGGGCGGGCCGCGAGGACGCGCCCGGCCGCGAGGGCGGCCGCGACTCCGGAGGCGTTGTCGTTGGCGCCGGGGGCGGGGTGGCACAGGTGGGCGGTGATCAGGCAGGCGTCGGGCGACAGCGACGACGACGGCGACAGGTCGGCGTCTCGTGCCGGGGTTCGGGCGACGACCACCGGCATCCGGGCGGGGGTGGTGTCGACGTCGACGATCACACGGGCCCGCTCGCCCCGGCTGTGGGCTCGGTCCAGTACGTCCATCTGGCCGGGCACCACGCTGAACCCGAACAAGGCGCTGCCGCCGGGCAGTTCGAGGCGCCCCGCGGCCTCCGGCCGGGAGGGGCCGGTCGTCACGCAGAAGCCGATCGCCCGCTCGTGGCGTATCCGGGCGTGGAGCTTCGCGTCGAGTCGCGCGGCCGAGGGGACCAGGACGACCGCGCCCGGCGGCCACCCGTCGTCCTGCGCGCGCACGAGAGGAGCTTCGGTGTGCGCGGCGGCCGAGTGGGCGGCGAGGGTGTACGGCTGGGCGGGATAGTCGACCAGCGCGGGCCGGCCCGGGACCGACAGGTGCGCGGCGCGCGGGGTCCAGGACGAGGGCGCGGTGAACGTCCACCACGTGGTGCGGCCGTCGGCGGGAAAGCTCAGAACCTCCACTCCGGCCAGTCCGGCGCGCTCGGCCTCGCCCGCCACGAAGTCGGCCGCGGCGGCGATGCCCGCCGATCCCTGGTAGCGGTCCCACTCGGTGAGCCTGGCGACCCAGCACATCGCCTCGTCGGCGTCGATCCCGTGATGGATCCCGGCGACGAGGTCGGCGAGGCTACCGGGCATCGGCGAAGGCGTCGAGGAAGGCGGTCAGACGGGCTTCGGAGAGCGGTACGGCGATCTTGTACAGGAGGCCGTCCCGGCGGCCGGAGCCACCGGAACCGGGATCTTCCCACGGCCTCCCGCCGGAACCGGGATCCTCCCCCGACCGCCCGCCGAACGCGGTCCCGGAGACGCCCTCGGCACCGTAGGCGACCCCCACTGGGCCGATCTCCTTCACCCGCACCCCACGCTTCTCCCACACCACGCTCGTGGCCCCCCGCTCTCCGTCGGCCGTCACCCACGGCAGACAGCCTGCCCCTTCGGTGACCTTCAGTCCGGCCCGCCGCAAGGCGCTCGCCACGAGCGGCTTCACCTCCGCGATCCGGGTCCGCAGCGCGCCGAAGACGTCACCCCGCGCCAGGAGGCGGAGAGCGACGGCGAGACCCGCCCCACCCGCTCCGAGGGGCGGCGTGATCTCGCGCAGTCGCCGCGTCAACTCGGGTGCCGCGCAAGCGAATCCGACCCGGAGGCCGCCACAGCAGTACCCCTTCGACATGCTGCGCAACACGATCAGGTTCGGGTGTTCGGCGACCGCCGGGACACAGCTCGCGCCGGGCCCGGCGTAGACGGCGTACGCCTCGTCGAGGACGACGGTCGTGCCGCACGCGCGGGCGGTCTCGGCGATCTCCTCCAGCCGCTCCCTTCCGAAGAGGTCTCCGGTGATCGTGGGCCGGTCCAGTACGAGGACCGAGGGGGTGTGCCGGTCGAGATCGGCGGCGAGGTCCTCGAACCGGGTGGTGATCGTCTCGGCGCCGAGGCGGGCGGCCCAGCGGGGCAGGTCCGGGTGGCCGCCGGCCAGTCGCAGCACAGGTCCGGGCGCGGCCAGCGCCGCGCACGCGTGCAGCAGACCGGTGGCACCCGCCCCGGCGGTCACCATGCCGGGCGCGATGTCCAGTCCGAAGTGCTCCGACAGAACGGGTGCGGCCATGTCCGCGGAGTAGGGGTCGGACAGAGGGTAGGCGCGCGAGAGTTCGGCCAGGCCGCCGTCGTCGTACGCGCCGCGGAAAGCGGCGTCGACCCACGGTCGTACGAACTCGAACTCGTCCGGCGACCAGCGCAGGTCCAGCGTGGAGGCGCGGGCCTCGTCCGGCGCGGAGGGACGGGCCCCGTCCAGCGTGGAGGCGCGGGTGTCGTGCCTCCCTTCCCATGCGGTGATCGCCGCCGGGGTGTCGGCCGGGCTCCGGGCGACGAACTGGACGTAGCGCGTCGTCGGGGCGGGCTCCCGGCCGACGGCGAAGTCACCGTCGACGCGTTCGACGGTGAAGCCGGCTCGGGTCAGCAGGTCACGCACCTCGGCCGGCTGGTACATCCGCACGTCGTCGTGGATGACCACGGGCTCCGCGTCACCTCGTCGTACCTCGATCTCGCCGGTGCTGCGGCCGGAGGCCACCCGGTACCTACGACGGAAGTCGGCGCGCAGTCCCTCGGTCTCGAACGTGGCCTCCGGCACATAGTTTCCGGCGATGGCCAGCACGTTGGAGTGGTCGAGGACCAGCAGTCCACCCGGGACGAGCACCCGGCGGACCTCCTGGAGCAGCCGCAGTTGGCGGGCGTCACTCCCCCACCCGAACGACTGGACGCAGACGACGGCGTCGAACTCCGCTACGGGCCAAGGCTGTTCGCGCAGCAGGTCGACGCGCAGCCAGTCGACCCGGACGCCCGCCGCGTCGGCCGCGGCCTCGGCGCGCCCGAGCGCCCATCCCCCGGAGTCGACCCCGGTGACGCTGAACCCCCGTGCGGCGAGCGCGAGGGCGTGGCGACCGGTGCCGCAGCCCAGGTCGAGAACGCGGCGTCCGGGTGCCGAGGTGTCGAGGACGGCGGCGAGGTATCCGGCCTCGGCCGCGGTGCGTTCGGGCGTGTACTCGTGGTCCGCGACGGCCCAGAAGTCCTCCCCGAAGAAGGTGAGATACCAGGGAGGACTGTCCTGGCGGCGGGCATCGCTCATACGGCGTCCGCCCGCAACGCCTCCTGGCGGTGCAGGAATCCGCACACGTCGCACAGGCCGGCGGGGTTGGCCACGCCCTCCTGGAGCACATACCGGCCCCCGCAGACCCGGCACAAGTCGTCGACCAGGGGAAGCAGTGTGCGCTGGACGTTCTCGAAGGCGTTGAAGAGGTAGTAGTCGATGCCCGGCCACAGGTCGTAGAGGTGGTCGGCCACGGCGTAGGCGAGGGAGCGTTCGTCGGAGCCGGTGGTGAACCGGCCCGGTGCTCCCTGGCGGTTGAGGCCGGGTGCGACGAGCTCCAGGTACAGGGTGAGTTCCTTCTTGGTGATGCGGTACAGCGGGAACACGTAACGCAGGGAGCCGAGTTCACGGACCGGGATGCCGCCCATCCGGTAGCCCGTGGTGAACCAGGTGACCATGCTGGCCACCAGGTCGTCGGCGTTGAAGCCGAACGCGACGACCGGGGCGCCCCGGCGTTCGGCTTCCTGTTCCAGCATGCGGCGCAGGACCTGATGGCCGATGACCATGTTCATGTTGCGGTGTTCGCCGGCGACGACCTTGTTCATGACGTCGACGAAGGGCTCGCGCAGCTTGAACACCTCGGCCACGTCGTCGGCGGTGACGACGACGTGGTCCACGCCGAGGCCCGCGCAGGCGTCCAGGGCGGTGCGGAAGGTGGCGGGTTCGTCCCAGTCGGGCAGTCCGGTGATGGTCACCGCGGTCATGTCGACCTCGGGCCAGCGGCCGCGGGTGCGTTCGAGGAGCTTGAGGTAGGCGACGCTGTCCCGGCCGCCGGAGAGCCCGATGACGACCCGGTCTCCGGCCCGCATGGTGGCTCCGGCCGCGATGCTCTGGACGAACGTCTCCTCGACGTACGTCACGAAGGTCTCCGCGGTGAACTGCTCGGTGCGCCGTTCCAGGGTGCCGCCGTGGTCGAAGAGAACGGACTTGGTGTAGACGGGGTCCGGCGCGGCGTAGACGTGCTCCTTGGGCCGGCGCAGTACGTCGAGGTCGTAATGGCGTACTTGGCGCACCTCGATCACGTCGTCGGTTCCGACGACGGCCGTGGCCTCGGGGATCACCTGCCCGTCGCGATGGGCGAGCACGGCGTTCGCCGGGATTCCGTGGAGGCGCAGCACGTCCAGGAGGGGCTGTCCCGGGGTCGCGTGGAGGGTCTCCGAACCACCGGTCTTGTTGCGGAACACGACCGTGCTCACGGGTTCTCCTATCGTGTCGTGTGGTTCCGGGGGGATCAGGGCAGGGCCGGGACGGGTTCTGGTACGGGGTTCCAGGCGGCCAGCGGTACGAGCGTCTCGCCCTCGGAGATGGATCCGTGCTCCCAGGTCACCGTGGGGTCGGGGACGGGGAAGTGGGGGGAGGTGGCCAGGGCGACGACCTCGCCGATGCGGGCGCGGACGGCGGGTGTCGCGGGCAGCAGTCCCCGTGTGTGGAGCTCGTCCGGGGTGAGGACGAGGGCGTGGTCTCCCAGCGCCTCGCGCAGTGCGTCGGCCACGGTTTCCTCGCGCCCGGGAAGCGGATGGAGCCAGCGGACGCGGCCGGCTCCGCCGCCGGGCATACGGCAGTGGGCGGGGGCGTCGAGGCGTGCCCATGCTTCGGCGAAGACCGGGTCGGGGGTCACCTCCACCTGGCCGTGGTCGGCGTGGGCGAGGACGCTCCAGCCGGTTTCGGCCCAGCGGGCGGCCGCCGTGTCGAGCAGCGACAGCGCCTCGCGCAGCCGGGAGTCGTAGCCGGACCGGTGGATATGGTCGTCGAGGTTCACGTAGGCCCACAGCAGCGGCGGGGCGTCGTAGGCGCGCGCGAGGACGGCCTCGACCTCACGCACGGTCCGCTCGACCACGCTTACCGGGTCGATCGTGGGTGTCGCGGCGGCGGACGGTGACGGCACGATCCGGGCGCCGTGCAGCAACGCGTCCACCCATGGACCGGTCAGCCGCTCCAGTTCCGCGCCGATCGCGAGGGCGGTCCGGCCCGACGCGGCCGCGCGGTCGAAGAGTGTGGGTCCCGCGTGCAGCAGCGCGCTGCCGGGGGTGCTGGGGGAGCCGAAGGCGTATGTTTCCCCGGTGACGAGGTGGGTGACGCAGTCGGCTCCGGGTGCGCGGTAGACCATGCCCACGGCGCCGTGGACGCCGGGATCGGTGCCGGTGACCGCGGTGAGCCAGGCTGTCGTCGACGTGCTCGGGAAGGTGGAGCGAAGTGGCCGGATATGTGCGTGCCGGAACGCGGACTCGGCCACTTCGAGCGACAGGCCGTCGACCGCGAGGACGCACAGCCCCCGAGGAGCGGCGCGCAGGGTGCCCGCGACGACTTCGGTGACCACGCGCAGGTCGGCGGACGCTGTCGACTGTCCGCCGACGCGCGACGCCGTGCTCAGAAGTTCGGCACGCAGTCGGTGCAGGTGGTGCGGAACTTGACGATGTGCGCGGCCTGCCGGTCCGTGATCATGCGTTCGACCAGGCGCGGTAGCAGCATGACGGGCGCCGGGGTCGACGTCCGCGTCACCTCGGTGGGTTCTTTCGCGCTGGGAAGTGGAGCTGTTCGCATGGATTCCTCCTGCCGGGAACGGTGCCAGAGAAACGTGCCAAACAACTTGCCAATTTTGCATGCACAGGTCAGCACACCGCGAGCTCACATGTCAACGTCATGCCGGAAATCCGCCGTCAACTCGCTTTCTGTTTCCTGAATTTGACGGAACGAGAAATTCCGTCGAACGAGCAGGTCCTATCCAGCAGGCCTTTGTGGATCAACGGACCCTTATGGATCAGCGGACAGTTGGATCAGCGGACAGTTGGATCAGCGACCCCTGGCGGATCAATTGACGAAGATCAGTTTCTCCGCCTCCACGACGATCATTTCCGGATCGGGCGCGTTCTTCAGGGTGTCCGCGTACCGTTCCGAGTCCGGGTCGGCGACGCGGTGCGCACGCGCGACGGCGTCCTCGACGTCGTAGCGAGTCGTACTGAGCCGGACGTCGGGGCCCAGCAACGCCCAGTACGCGGTGCCCGGTTCGCCCGTGTGGTACGGCAGCCCGACGCTGCCGGGGTTCACGCTGCGCAGGCCCGCCACGGCCCGGTCGAACTGGAGGTGCGAGTGTCCGGTGACCAGGACCCGCGCGTCGATGGCCGCCGACAGCTCGGCGAACCGCTCCGGCGGTGTCCCTGGCGTGACCAGCTCGTGGTCACTGCGCGGCGAACCGTGGCAGAAGTGCACGGGTCCGAGTCCGTCGATCTCGACGACGAGCCCGAAGGGGAGACGGTCGAGGAAGGCGATGGCCTCGGGCGAGTGCTGTGCGGCGATCCACGACTGACGCGGGGTGTCAGCGGTCCGCGCGGCCGTACCGATCTGGGCGGCGTAGCGGTCGGCGTTGCCCCGTAGGCACAGGGCGCGGTCGCCCAGCGCGAGGATCCGTTCGTACGTCTCCTGCGGCTGCGGCCCCCACGTCAGATCGCCGCACAGGACGACGAAGTCGGCGGCGGCGACGTCCGGTTCGGCGAGCACCGCGTCGAAGGCGGGGATGTTGGCGTGCACGTCGGAGAGCACGGCGACGCGGGCCGCCGGCCCGTACCGGCGTGGCGGTCCTTCCCAGTTCGCGGGGCCGTGCAGCTCGATGTCGGCGTCGGTCATCGGGGCCTTCCTCCTAGTGATTGGGGGGTTCTCGGTCGGGCGGGGCCGGGCGTCCAGGGTTCGGGGCAGGGCCCGTGCGTTCAGGGCCTGTGGCTTCGGGGCTCGGGCAGGCATGTGCGTTCAGCCGCCGGGCGGGGCTCGCGTGTTCAGCGGTCCGCCGCTGTGGTGGCCGGGGGCCCGGCCGGGCGGAGGGCGCGGGGGTGGCTGAGGCGGGTGCCGGGCGGCGGCCCGATCAGCGGCCGGCCTTCGGAGGGGAGGCCCTCCACCAGTTCCGCGGCGATCACGATGCGGTCCCACAGCGGAGGCCCCTCCGCGTCCGCGGCGAGCTGTTCCACCCGGGCCAGCAGCGATTCCGGTTCGGCCGGGCGGCGCGAGGTGTCACCCGAGGGCTGACGCCGGGTGGAAGTACCGGAGGGCACCGGCCGGGTGAGGGGGTGGGCCGGGTGAGTGGCGTACAACTCGCCTGCCAGGGCGGCTGTTTCGGTCGCGCCAGGTGGCGACACGTCGGCGGCCAGGAGGGCGAGTGCCTGTTCCCGCCGTCGGGGCAGCAGGACGCCCACCTCGCGGATCAGGTCGGCCGGATCGTCGGGAGCGTGCAGGAAGTTCAGGCACATCAGCTCGCATCCGAGCGCCCCGCGCAGTGAACCGCCGTCCACCGAGCGGTTCTTGGACGACCCCTTCAGCTCGGCGAGCCGTTCCGCCGCGGTCGTCCCGGTGCGTTCGGGACCCCGGGTGTCGCGGAGCGCGACGAAGACACAGGGCGGTCCCGACTCGAGAATCATGTCCACGGCCCGGATGACCGCCAGGGGCGCCGCGTTGATCTGGTAGCGCCACAGCTCCCGGCACACCCGCGCGTCGACCCGGACGGTCAGAGCACCCAGGGGCTCGAATCCGTGCCCTGCCAGGAAGGCGAGCGCGGGCTCGACACGACGCCCGACGACGGCGTCCGGCTTGAACATCACGAAAGTCGACCGCAGCAGAGCGCGGTCCGCCCTTTCCGTCTCCCAACCGTCCAGCAAGGCGGCCATTTCCCGGAAATACACGTCATCGGGATAGGTGCGACGCCTTACCGGATCATGAGTGAGGGGAGCCCTCAACCACGCGTGGACCGTCATGCTCCTCCGGCATTCCGCTTGTCCGCCGGGCCGGAACGGCACCCGCGCGGCACGCCAAGTCCGCTGTATGCAAAGCAAGTTGCATCATTGTCATGCACCATTCGAGGGCAATACGCTGAGGCTACTTTCCATGACCGACCACATCAAGGAGGGTCCCATGAGTGTCGCCTTCAAGCAGGTCAAGGTCCGCCCGAAGCCGGGCAAGTAGTCGTCCGTCGAATGCGATCGGGATCCGGATCCGGGCCTGTTCGCCCTCCAGCGATCCTGATCGCATTCCTCCTCGGCCACCGCGGAGGCCCCCGGCCCGGGGGCCCCGTCCACCTTCGTGCACCGGGGCGGAGCCGGCGTTGACAGACGCACCGACCGGAACGGCGACGGACGTGGAGGTGACGGCCGCGACCGTCCTCGCCCTGCTGGACGCCGGGCCGACGACGTCGCGTCAGGCCGTATTGCGAACCGCCCGCGACGGCCGCCACAAGCTCGCCGCGACCCTGCTGAGCCTGTGGGCCGAGGGCGGCGAAGCGCTCACCGAGGCGGAGGCGGCCGAACTGCGCCTGCACCGGGAACGCGTCGACCACTACCGCCGCGTCTGGTCCGGGCTGCGGACGGCGGCGCCCGGCGTCTCCCTCCTCAAGGGGATGACCATCGCCGGCCTCTACCCGTCAGGGGTGCTCCGCGCGGCCGGTGATCTCGACGTCGTCTGCCCGGGCCACGCGGACCTGTGGGGCTGCGCACAACAACTGACATCGACAGGATGGGAGTTGGCGGCCTTCACGGTCAGCCCCGCCAGGACCGGCGACTCCGTGCCCCTGCATCTGGGAGCCGAGTTCCGCAGCCCGGCACCCGAGCCCTCCCCCGACCCCTACGCCGTCGGCCTGTTCACCGCGGAGATCGTGACCGAGGTGCGTGCCCCGGCCTGGCAGCTCACCCGCCCCTCCCGCTCCCCTCTGGCCGTCTGTGCGGTCGCCCTGGTGGCGGAACGGTGGGAGCGCCCCTTCCGCAGCCGCGATCTGCTCGACCTGGCGCTGCTGCTCCAGCACCTCGACGACACGGGCGTACGGCAGTTGCGTACCGACCTCGCCAGGACCGGTCTGTGGCCGGAGTGGCGGGAAGCCCGGCGCGCCATGGCCCGGCTGGGCTGGCGTCCCGCCGTGGCGCCGCCCCACAGCCGGGCTGCCGCCGTGCGTGCTCGGCTGCTGCGGGCGGCCCGCACCGCGGCGCGCTGGAGCAGCCCGGTCCGGGCGCCCGCTCTGCTCGCCCAGTCGGGCATCGAGGGCGCAGGCGGCCGCTTCGCGGCACTCGCCTCCGACCTGGCCCACCGCGGCATCGGCGCGCGGCGACTGCTCGGCGCGGGGTTGCCGCTGTTCGGTGTACCTCTGAGCGACGAACCGGCCGACCGGCTGCGGCTGGACGACGTCGGACGTCATCTCGTGGCACGGACTCCGCTCGGCTCGTTCCTGCTGGTGTCCGGGGCCGCCCGGCAGGAGTGGCTGGACGAGGCGGCGAGCGGCAGCCCGGTCGCCGCGGAACCCGCCACCGCCCCGGCCGCAGCGGAACCCTTCACCGCCCCGGCCGCCGGGAAGCCCTGCGGCGGCGACCCGGTCGCTGGGGAGCCCTGCGCCGACAAGGCTGTCGAGGAGCCCCGCTCGACCTCGGTAGAGCCCGGCACGTGATCCTTCCGTGCCGATCGGCAGACACCAGTCCGACGACCCCCACGGGAACGGGAGCGCGATGACGGACAGCGGAAACGGCGGAGGTGGCGTCGCCCGTCCGGGCAACGGCGAACCGGCAGTAGAGACAAGCGGGTTGCGGCGGGAGTACCGCACACGGCGCGGCCCGGCCGTCGTCGCGCTCGACGACGTCTCCGTCACCGTGGAGCAGGGCGAGGTGCACGGACTCCTCGGCCCCAACGGGGCGGGCAAGAGCACCCTGATGAAGATCCTCTCCACGGTGCTGCTGCCGACCTCCGGAGCCGGCCGGGTGCTCGGCTACGACCTCGCGACAGAACACCGCCGGATCCGGCCCCTGCTCGGCATCGTGTTCGGCGGCGAACGAGGCCTCTACCCCCGACTGACAGCACGTCAAAATCTGCGCTACTGGGCCGCCTTGTACGGTCTGACGACCCGGGACGGCATCGCCCGCACCGACGCGCTGCTCGACGAACTCGGGCTCGCCGAGCGCGCCGACGACCGGGTGGAGACCTTCTCCGTGGGCATGCGCCAGCGGCTCCACCTCGCGCGCGGCATCATCGGCGACCCCCGCGTCCTGCTCCTCGACGAGCCGACCAACGGCCTGGACCCGCTGGCCGCACGGCAGTTGCGCGAACTCATCCGGCGGCTCGCGGGCGAGGGACGTACCGTGCTGCTCGCCACGCACGACCTGGCCGAGGCCGAAGTGCTCTGCGACCGCGTCACCATGATCAACCACGGGCGGGTGGTCGCCGCGGAGGCCCCGAGGACGCTCGCCCGCCTCGTCGCGCGCCAGGATCGTATACGGATCCGAGCCGAGGAACCCCTGGTCGCCCAGGTGCGCGCGCTCCCGGGGATCCTCGGCACGGAACCCGCCGACGACGGGACCACACTCGTCACGGTCGAGAACAAGGAAGCCGTGGGCCGTGTCCTCGCCTTCGTCGTCGAGCGGGGTGTGACCGAGGTCCGCACCGAGCTGCCCGGCCTCGAGGAGGTCTACCTGCAACTCGTGCACCGGAACGAGACGCGCAGTGTGGTGAACCGGTGAGCCTGCTCGCGGCGGCCGGCCGGTTCCAGGGACGCCTGGTGCTCACCCACCGCGACTACCTCATCGACCTGGTGCGCACACCGCTGCTCGCCGCGGTGTTCCTGCTCCTGATCCGGCACAACGAACGCCCCGACCTCCTCGCCAACGGTCTGCTCGCCCCCGTCCTGATGGGCGTGTGGAGCATGGCCATGCTGATCTCCGGGGAGGTCGTGGACAACGACCGCTGGCTCGGCACGCTGGAGCTCCAGATCGCCGCGCCGGTCGACTTCGCCCGGGTGGTCCTCAGCCGGGTCTGGGTGAGCACCGCGATCAGCCTGCTGACGGTGCTGGAGGTCGCGGCCGTCGCGATCCTCGGCTTCGACACCGTCCCCCACGTACCGCATCCCGGCGTCTTCGCCGTGGCGCTCCTGGCCACCGCCGTCGCCACCGCGGGCACCGCCACGTTGATGGCCGCCCTGTTCGTCGCGACCCGGACGGCCCGCACCTTCCAGAACTCCCTGAGTTACCCCGTCCTGCTGCTCGGCGGGGTGTTCACCCCGCTCGACCGGCTGCCGGAGTGGACCCATCCCGTCGGCCGCCTCATCTATCTCTCCTGGAGCTCCGACCTGCTGCGCGACGCGCTCGGCCCGTCGGCGGTCACCTCCGTCGCGTGGCGCACCGGTGTCGTCCTCGGGCTCGGCCTCCTCACCGGGGCGGGCGGATGGCTCCTCCTCGGTCGGGTCGTACGGCTCGTACGCGAGAACGGGACGGTGGGGCTGCGATGAGCCGCACCGCGGACGGCATCAGGACGGGCCGTCGCACACGGGTGCTCGGCTGGGCGGCACGCGCCGGCGCCGCCGACTACGGCACCGTGTTCACCTGGAAGACCTGGCTGCTCGGCTGGTTCGTCCGCATGCTCGCCCAGGTTCTGTTCTTCGCCACCATCGGCAACCTGCTCGGGCCGGGACAGGCCCGCTACCTCCTGGTCGGCAACGCGGTGGCGCTCGTCGCGCTGCACGGCATGTTCGCGACCGCGTCCACCACCTGGGAGCTCCAGAACGGCACCCTTCCCCTGCTGGTCGCCTCGCCCAGCAGTCCCACGCTCGTCCTGGTCGGGCGGAGCCTCTTCTGGCTGCCGGACGGGGTGGCCTGCGGACTGGGCGCCGTTCTCCTCCTCGGTCCGGTGGCGGGACTGAGCCTGAGCGTGGCATCGGTGGCTCTGCTCTCCGCCCTGCTGATCCTCGTCGCGGTGACGAGCTACTGCCTGGGCCTCTTCCTCGGATCCCTGGTGCTGACCACCGTCGACCTGCGCAACGTCGTGTCCAACGCGGCGTTCACGGTGATGCTGATCGTCTGCGGCCCCGAGGTGCCCGCGGACGCCGTCGCCCCCGTCCTCGCCGGGTTCGGCCGAGTACTGCCCCTCACCCACGGACTGCTCGCGATCCGGGAGGTACTGGCGGGCGAGGCGAGCGCGCACACCGCCGCACTGGCCGGCTGGGAGACACTGATCGGCGCGTGCTGGCTGGCGGCGGCGCTGACCGTACTGGGCCTGCGGGCCCGAAGGAGCAGGCGGGACGGGGCGGCCCTCTTCCTGACGTGATGGCCTCTTGGCCGGAAGCGTGCGGCCGTTTCCTCAAGATCGGATAGCGTGCGCGGCCATGGGCGAACTGATAGTGATCAGACACGGTCAGACCGAATGGAGCCTGTCGGGCCGGCACGCCGGTCGTACCGACGTTCCGCTGACGGACGCGGGTGAAGCCGCGGCGAGGGCACTCGCCCCGAGGGTGGCCCGACGCCCTCTGGTCGCGGTGTTCAGCAGCCCGTTGAGCCGTGCCACACGGACCGCCGAACTGGCGGGCCTGACGGGTGTCGAGCCCGATCCGGACCTGGTCGAGTGGGACTACGGCGGCTACGAAGGCCTGACCGCGGCGCAGATCCGGGAGCGGCGGCCGGGTTGGAACCTGTGGCGGGACGGCGTCGTTCCCGGCGACGCCGACCATCCCGGCGAGCGGATCGAGCAGGTGGCCGCGCGTACGGACGCGGTGCTGGACCGGATCCGGCCGATGCTGTGCGACGGCGATGTCGCCGTCGTCGCGCACGGTCATCTGGCGCGCGTACTCGCCGCACGCTGGCTCGGCCTCGACGCCTCCGCCGCGCGCCTGCTCGGCCATCCGCATCCTGGCACGCTCAGCTTCCTGGCCACCGAGGACGAAGAGCCGTTCATCGCCGCCTGGAACGTCCCGTAGCCCGAGCCCCATGCCCCGGGCCCGCGGTGAGAGGCGCCAAGCGCAGTGGCACTCCGGCGCTCCCGGCGACCACCGGGAGGGATTCGGCTGCGCGGGGCGGTACGGCCGCGCCATGAGGTCGGCTGCGCGGGCGGTACGGCGCGCGGGGCGTACGGCGGCGGGGCGAGGGTCGGCCACGCGGGCGGTACAGCGGCGCGCGGGGCAGGGCGGCGGCGGTGCGAAGGTCGACTGTGCGGGCCTGGCGGCGCGTGCGGGTGCCGCCGACCGCCTCGTACACCCCCTTTCGGCTACGACCCGCGCGCGGAACGGCTCATTCCCCGCGTTGGGCGGGGTGGCTGCTTAGCGTGACCCCATGACCACTGTCCAAGCCCCGCCCGCCCCCGACCACCGGCGGTGGAAGGCGCTCGCCGTCTGTCTGACGGCGGGCTTCATCTCGCTGCTCGACACCTCGATCGTGAATGTGGCGCTGCCCTCGATGGAGCACGGGTTGGCCGCCTCGGAGGCCGCCCAGTCCTGGGTGGTCTCCGGGTACGCCCTGACCTTCGGGCTGGTGCTCGTCCCGGCGGGCCGGCTGGGTGACATGCGGGGGCGGCGCCAGGCCTTCCTGGCGGGGCTGGCCCTGTTCACACTGGCCTCGTGGGCGTGCGGCCTCGCTCCCAGTGCCTCCTGGCTGGTGCTGTTCCGGCTCATCCAGGGCGCGGCGGCGGGCATGGTCGCACCGCAGACCTCGGGGCTGATCCAGCAGATGTTCCAGGGCGCGGAGCGGGCCAAGGCGTTCGGTCTGCTGGGCAGTGTGATCGGGGTCTCGACGGCGGCCGGACCGCTGGTGGGGGGCGTGCTGATCGACGCCGTGGGCACCGACGAGGGCTGGCGCTGGGTGTTCTTCGTCAACCTGCCCATCGGAGTGGCCGCGTTCGTCGCGGGACTGCGGCTGCTGCCCCGGTTCCCGGTGTCGACGGGCCGGCGGGAGGAGTTCGACCCGTTCGGTGTACTGCTCCTCGGCGCCGCCGTGCTCGCGCTCATGCTGCCGCTGGTTCAGGAGCAGCAGTGGACCGGGCGGCTGAAGTGGGCCCTGCTGCCGGTCGGCGCGCTGCTGCTCATCGGGTTCTGGGCGTGGGAACGGCGCCAGAAGCTGCGCGGGCGGGCGCCGCTGGTCGATCTGGACCTGTTCTCCCTGCGCTCCTTCACGCTGGGTTCCCTGATCAGCCTCACCTACTTCGCGGGCTTCACCACGGTCTTCTTCGTCTACTCCCTGTTCCTGCAGAACACGGCCGGATACAGCGCGCTGGCGGCCGGTGTCTCGGTGCTGCCCTTCGCGGCCGCGTCCGCGGTCGGCGCCGCCGTCGGAGGCCGGCTGGTGATGCGCCACGGACGCAAGCTGGTCGTCTTCGGCTTGCTCCTGGTGGTGGTGGGGCTGCTCGGGGTGGTCGTGGCGGTGCAGTTGGTTCCGCTGGAGAGCGTCGGATGGGCCACGGCCCTGCCCATGGTCGTGGGCGGGCTCGGCTCGGGCCTCACGGTCTCCCCCAATACGACGCTGACCCTCACGCGCGTGCCCGTGCAGCGGGCCGGCGCGGCCGGCGGCGTGCTTCAGACGGGGCAGCGCATCGGCTCGGCGGCCGGGATCGCCGTGGTGGGCGCGGTGTACTTCGCTCATCAGGCCAACCACGGCCGTTCCGTGACGGCCATTCAGCTCGGGCTGCTCACCGCCGTCGGAATGAGCGTGATCGCCCTGCTGCTGGCCATCGCCGACCAGCGCGTACGCCAGGCACACCCCGAGCCGGAACGGGCCACGCCGACAGCCCGACGGGGTTTCGAGGAGGGCGACGCGGAGGAAGTGGTCCGACGCGGCTGAAGAACCTGACACGGCCGAGCGGTCACGACTCCCGGCGCGCGCCGGACTTCGTGGGTGATACGCAACGTACGGTCCCGCGCACCATCACCCCAGCGCGCGGGACCGCGCACGGAACACCGCGAGGACCTCATGACCGACCACCTGGCCGCCGCGGGAAGGCTGTCAGCACGGGTGCGATGCTGGGCGGATGTACGAGACACCCGCCGCACGAGCGGCCGCACGGGGGCCCTTCGCCGAGTCACGGGAAGCCGACGCGCTGCGAGACCTGACCGCCGACGACGGACTCACCGGGTTCATGCCGCCGGCGTCGCCCGACGCGGCCTGGGTACTGCACACCATGTACGAGCACGAGCTCGGGCCGAACGACATGTCTTTGAACGACTATGACCGGGCCCTGCTTTCTGGTGACCGCGACGTCTTCCCGGGCCTCGACCCCGCCGACGTACTCGACGACTTCGCGGGCGAACGCCCCGGCCCCCGTTGGCACAGACTGCGATGGACCGAACTCGCGGGGCGGATCGGTGATCCGGTGGTGCCCGAGGGGCGCTTTCCGTGTCACACTTCCTTCCCCACAATCAAGTCGGGAAGCTGGCCGGCCACGATCCAGGCGCCGTCCGAAGGCCATCTGGCCCGAGCCGACTGGAACCGTCTGATCGACGTCCTCACCGAGCACAGCCGTCTGGGCGCCGACACCCCCTGCCTGGCGTACTACAGCCCGCTGCTGCGCGCGGACGGGGACTACGAGAACCCACGCATCCGCACGGGCAGGCTCGCGGACGCCAAAGTCTTGTACGACCACCCCGAGGAACATCTCAGAAGCCCGTCCAACCTCTGGTCCCGAGACCGGTCCTGGATCGTCTGCACGGACTATGACCTGTGGGCCACAAAGGTCGCCGGCCCCGTACAACTCGTCGAAGCACTGCTCGACGACTCGGAGATCGAAGCCGTCCGACTGCCCTGGGCCACCTGACCATCCTCGCCCGCGCCCGACTCCGGGGGGCTTGGCCCTGGCAGAATGCCCGCATGATTCTGATCCGAAAGGGCGATGCCGCGTAGGCGCCCGAAGGCCGTCCGCGACGAGCGATGGCGGCCGCCCCAACACGCACCCGTCCTCAGGATCCCGGGCGTATCGGCTCGAACTCGGGCCGCTGTGCGACGCGTTGAGTCCCGTTACCTGCACCTGAACGCAGTCGCTGTCGCTCTCGACCGGTTCGCGTGGGCGTTCAAGCAGCCCGGGCAATATCTGACCGGCTCCGGTGAGAGTCCCGGCATCGAGAACGAGGACGGCCGGGACGACCTGGAAGTGGCTCTCCGGCATCTGCCCAGGGGAGCCCGGGCGGATCTCGGCCGGCTGGTGGAGCGGATCGACGCGGAGTTCGAACGACGCACGCTTCCCGATCCGGGCTGGGCCTGCGAGTGGACGGCCGGGCGCCGGTGGTGGTGGCGCATACGGGAACGGTGACACCGACGGCCGGCAACTGGCATTGGCGGAGGCACCGGAACCGGCAGAGCTCTCTCACACGGACGACGACTCGCGGAAGCCGCTCCTGCCTCGCCGCCCTGTTCAAGCCCTCGCACCATGCCGTTCCGTCCGTCGCCTCGCCCGGTTGGCGGGACCGGGGCCGAGATCCGGTGCGGCGTGGGATCCGGGCCCGTGGAGGACCCGCGGAAACTCTGTGGCCACGGTGTCAGTAGGTCCGCTTATGCTGCACCGGACGATCATGAAGGACCAGGGGAGGGTACGGCATGTGGGGCAAGCTGTTCGGCAAGGACGCGGAGAGACCGGCGGCGGATCCGCACACGCTCCCGGTGTCGCGCAGGGGCAGGAACGGGGTGCACACGCTGCGCGCGCTCGGGGACGTACGGGTGCTCGCGCTGGTGGAAGCCGCCGACGCCGGTGACTGGGAGGCCGTCAAGGCCGCGCTGTCCCCCTTCGATCCGGGCCGCGACCACAGGGTGCTCGCCGAGCTGGCGGAGCTGGACGGTGTGCAGGACTGGATCGGGCGTGCCGTCGAGGAGGACAAGGAGCACCGGGCGACGGCTCTGCTGATATCCGGGACGCGCCACATCAGCTGGGGCTGGGAGGCCCGCACCAGCGACCGCGCGGCGAACGTCACGCAGGAGCAGTGGCGTGTCTTCCGCGAGCGGCTCGTGATCGCCGAGGAGCAACTGCTGGAAGCCGCCGAGCTGCGGCCGGAGTGGATCACCCCGTGGCGCCGTCTCCTCACCTCCGCGCGCGGTATGTCACTGCCCTCGAGCGTGAAGGAGGCCCGGCTCGACGCCGCTCTGCGCCGGGACCCGCTGGATCTGGAGACCCACATCGAGTGGGTGTCGCAGTTGCAGCCCCGTTGGGGCGGCGATCCCGGCCAGGCGCTGGCGTTCGCCCGGGACGCGCTCGGCCGCGCCCCGCAGGGGCACTCTCTCGGCTGTGTGATCGCCATGGCGCACATCGAGGACTGGGTCGAGTCGGAGCGTGGGAACTGTCTCGAAACCCCGGCGATCCAGGCCGAGTTGCGCAAGGCGGCCGACCACAGCATCCTCCACCCCGCCTATGCGCGGCACCCGGGCTGGCAGCAGGACTTCAATATGTTCGCCATGGCCCTGTCGCTGGCCGGTGAGCGTCACACGGTCCGGCGTGTCTTCCAGGAACTCGACGGCGCGTACACCAGCTGGCCGTGGACGTACTTCGCGGAGCCCGAGAAGCAGTTCGCCCGCCATCACCGCCGCGCCTGAGCGCACACCACAACCAGCGCGCCCGAGTGCACGCCGATCCCGCAGCAACACTGTCGCGCCCGAGCGCACGCCGATCCCGCCGCCCCGTTTCCACTCCCCTCCGGACTGCCCGATGACACTGCCCGACACCGCCGCGACCCCGGCGGGCGACGACCGCACCTTCCAAGTGGATCTGCGGGGCCTCGTCGACCTCCTCTCCCACCATCTCTACTCAAGCCCCCGCGTCTATCTGCGTGAACTCCTGCAGAACGCGGTGGACGCGCTGACCGCCCGGCACGCCCTCGAACCGGGCGCCTCGACCGACGCCTTCGGGATCCGCCTGTACGCCGACGGTTCGGTGGTCCGGGTCGAGGACGACGGCGTCGGTCTGACCGAGGCCGATGTGCACACCTTCCTCGCCACGATCGGCCGCAGCAGCAAGCGCGCCGAGAAGATCGCCGAGCAACGAGGCGATTTCATCGGCCAGTTCGGCATCGGTCTGCTGTCCTGCTTCCTGGTCGCCGACGAGATCCACGTCCTGAGCCGCTCGGCCCGTACCCCCGACGCGGCCGCCGTGGAGTGGCGGGGCCGTGGCGACGGCAGCTACACCGTCCGCACCCTGCCCGCGTCCGCCCGCCCCCGGCCCGGCACCACGGTCACCCTCACGCCGCGCGCCGACGCCGGCGACTGGACCCGGCCGGTCCAGGTTCAGGCGCTGGCCCGGCACTTCGGCTCGCTGCTGCGCCACCCGGTGACCTTCACCGACGGGACGGGCGGCACGCCCGCGCCGGTCAACCCCGAACCCGCACCCTGGGCGGTCACGTACCCCACGCCGGGATCCCGTTCGCGCGCCCTGGCCGCGTACGGCGAGGACGTCCTCGGGTTCAAGCCGCTGGACACGATCGAGCTGGACCTGCCGGCCGTGGGCCTGAAGGGCATCGCCTGCGTGCTGCCCGAGACGGTGCCGGCCGGGCGCCGCCATGGCCACCGCGTGCACGTCAAGGGCATGCTGCTGTCCGAGCAGGCCGAGGAGATCCTGCCCGAATGGGCGTTCTTCGTCCGGTGTGTCGTCGACGCCGAGAGCCTGCGCCCGACGGCGTCCCGCGAGTCCCTGTACGAGGACGACACCCTCGCCGCCGTCCGCGACGCCCTCGCCGAACGGCTGCGGGACTGGATCGCCCGGGCCGCCGCCAGCGACCCGGACCTGCTCGCCCGCTTCCTCCAGGTGCATCACCTGGCCGTCAAGTCGCTCGCGGTGCACGACGACGAGATCCTGCGGATGCTGCTGCCCTGGCTGCCGTTCGAGACCACCGACGGGCACGCCACGCTCGACGAGTTCGCTCGCACCCACCGCACGGTGCTCGTCACGTCGAGCGTGGAGGAGTTCCGGCAGGTCGCCGCGATCGCCTCGGCCGCCGGACTCGGCGTCGTCAACGGCGGCTACACGTACGACCGTGAACTCGTGCACCGGCTGCCGGAGATCAGGCCCGAGGCGAGCGTCGCGGACCTCGACCCGGCGACCCTGACCGCCCACCTCGACCCCGTCGACCGGGAGACGGAGCTGGCCGCCGCGGCCTACCTCGCCCAGGCCCGCGACGCTCTCGCCGTCTTCGACTGCGACGTCGCCCTGCGCGCCTTCCAGCCCGCCTCCGCGCCCGCCCTCCTCGTCGACAGCCGCGAGGCCCGGCACGAGCGCACCCGCTCCCAGCTCGCCCGTGAACAGGAAGGCGGCGTGTGGGGCGACATCCTCGGCGCCCTGCGCCAGGAGGCTCCGCGGGCCCAGCTCATCCTCAACCAGCTCAACCCGCTGGTGCGTACGGCCGTCACCATCACGGAGCCCGAACTCGCCCGCACCAGCGCCGAAGCCCTCTACGGCCAAGCGGCGATGCTGTCCCGGCGTCCGCTCAGGCCCGCCGAGTCGAGCCTCATCAACCGCTCCTTCCTCGACCTCCTCGCCCACGCCCTCCGCAAGGACAGCTGACGATGCCGACCGCACCCCAGACCACCGACGAGCTGCTCCAGGCGCTCCAGGAGAACGACCGCCGCCCCTACGGCCGCACCCGCACCGTCACCGCCGAGGAACTCGTCGAGACGGCCGAGCAGTTCGCCGAGCCGGTACCGCTCATTCGCGCACTCCTCGAACTCCAGGAGGCGTACACCTACGGCTCCGAACCCCGGAAGTCGCCCGTCGTCTTCGCCCGTCTGCTGACCCTGTTCGACGAGCAGCCCGACGTCTTCGACGAGCGCCTGCGCCACCTGCTGTTCTGGCGGTTCAAGTGGGTGGCCAACGCGCTGCTCGCGCTGCCCGAGATACCGCTGGCCAGCCTGCGCCAGTGGCAGACGGAGATGCGCGACCGGTACGAGAAGGCCGACCTGGGCCTTCAGCCGTACTACGGGCAGGCGTACCAACTCGCCGCGCACCTCGGTGAGGACACCGCGCTCGCCTACGAACTGTGGGCGGGGCGCCACCGCACCAGGCTCAGCGACTGCGAGGCCTGCGAGATCTGCGAGCGCGCCCTGTACCACCTCGCGGCGGGCGACGACGAGCGGGCCCTGCGCGTCTGGGAGCCCGTCCTGGCGGGGAAGGACTCCTGCCAGGAGGAGCCGGCGCGTTCCATCTCGCACGCGCTGCTCCCCCTGCTGCGCACCGGCGTTGCCGACCGGGCCGTGGAACTGCACCTCGCCGGCTACCGCGCCTGCCGCCGCAACCCGTCGATGGCCGGGGAGGTCGGCCGTCACCTGGAGTTCTGTGCGCTGACCGGCAACGAGGCGCGCGGTCTGGAACTCCTCGCCGAGAACCGGGGGCTGTTCGACGAGGTGGAGTCGCCGCGGGAGATGCTCGACGTCCTCACCGGTGTGGAGGTTCTCCTCCGTCGGGTCGAGCACCTCGGCCACGGCGAACTGCCCGCAGCGGGATTCGCGGGCCGCGCCTGGACGGTGGCCGGCCTGCGCGCCGAAGTGGCGGACCGCGCCGATGACTTGGCCGCGCGTTTCGACGCCCGCAACGGAACCACCGCCCACGCCGACCGCCGCGCGGCCCGCGTCGAACGTGCCCCGCTCCGGGACGCGTTGGAGCTGACCCTGCGCCCTCGCAGCCTCGACGACATCGCCACGGCCGTCCCGGTCACCGCGCCTCCCGCCCGTACGACCGCCACAGACGTACCCGAGTCGGTCGGTGAACTGATCATCCGGGCAAGGGAGTTGGACGATCAGGGCCACCCGGACTCGACCGCCGTCTGGGCACGGCTGCGCACGCTCACGGCCGCTCGCGACTACGCCCACCCCGACGACCCGGAGGTGGGTCCCCTCGTACGGCTCCGCGCGGACCTGCTGGACGACGAGGCGAGCCGGGCCGGCGACAAGGACGATTTCGCCGTCGCGCAGGCGCTGTACGAGGAGGCCGCGGGACTGTACGAGGACGCCGGAGCGCCGGAGCGAGCGGCACTCGCCCACGCCTGCGCGCTGCTCGCCGCAGCGGGCGGCGTCGACGACGGGGCCGAGGCGAAGGCCGCCGCACTGACCGCCGCCCACGCGTCCATCGTCGCCCTGCACGAGGAGACCTCCGGCCTCACACCGGTCCACGAGGCCCGTCTGCTGCGCCTGCGGGCCACGGTGCTCGGCCTGCGCCTGCAGACGTCCGGGAACGAGGACGACGCCGCGCCGGTCTTCGCCGAGGCGGACCTGCTTCTGGCGTTCGCCACGCGGCACGACATCGTCGGGCAGATCTCCGGCGCACTGCTGCTGAAGGCCGGCACGCACGCCCTCTCCGGCGACCTGCCCACCGCGGTCGCCGGGGTCGACGACCTCCTCGGCCGGCTGAAGGACCAGGGCCCCGCCTGGCACCTGCCCCGCGCACTCGGTCTGCGGGCCCGGCTCCAGCTCGGCCTCCAGGACCCGGAAGCCTCGCACGCGAGCCTGACGGAGGGCCTGCGTCTGGCCGCGGACTGGCCGGCCGAGGCGGTCGACACCAGCCGTCTCCACAGCGACCTGGCCGAGGTCTGTATGCACCTGGGCCGGCCCGACGAGGCACTGCGCCATCTGACACGGTCGGCTGAGCTGGACCTGCGTCACGGCAGCCGCACGGAGGCGTTCTGCAGCTACAGCAACGCGGCCCAGCTCAGCCTCGACATGGGCCGGGTCGAGGACTGCATCGCCCTGCTCGACTCCCTGATGGCCGAACCGGACGTCACGGCGGGCGAGTTGGACGACCGGCTCCTGGCCCAGCTACGCCTGACCCGGGCCCGGGCCCTGCACGCGGGTGAGGACCTCAAGGCCGCCACGACCGAACTCGTCGCTCTCGCGGCCGAGTCGGCCGACTGGGACGACGACCCCGGAAGCCACGCCATGATCGCCGCCGAGGCGGCCGTACTCCTCGGCGAGTCCGGCGAGTTCGGCCGGGCCCGGGAAGCCGTGAACCAGGCACTCGCCGCCCACGCGCTGGCACCGCGTTACGAGCAGCTCAGCAGTTGTCTGCGCGAACTCGCCCGCCAGCAGGGTCAGCAGCACGGCGAGGAGGGCCTGGCCGATGCCCTCGCGTTCCTCGCCGACGCCGGCCGGATCGCCGAAGAGGCCCGCGAGGCCGAGTACGAGCCCCGGGGACGCTCGCTGGACTCGGCCCTGGCCTACGAACACGGCCGGGTCAACGCGTACGCCGGTGAGTACGAGGACGCCCTGGCCGCGCTGGAGAAGGCTCTCGCCCTCCTCGGCGAGCCGGGACCGGAGGACGACCGGGCGGGCGAGTGGGCCGAGTGCGTCCGCTTCGCGGGTGCCGTGGAGGGCCTCTACCTGGAACGCGTCTCCCCCGCCCTCACCCGCCTCGACAAGGCGGTGTCCCTGCTGACCGCCCTGGGCTGCACGGAGGAAGCCGAACCTCTGACGACGTTGGCGTCCCGCCTGCGCGACGAGGCCTGACACACCGGCCGCGGTGCCAGGACGAGCGCGTCCCGGCACCGCGGTCGAGCCCTTCCTCCATGCTTGGTCAGCGATCCCGTGCGGGCAGGTGAGCCAGACCGGTGTCGAGCAAGATGCGGTCGACGGTCTCGTGGAGAGCGCTGTCGGCGCCGATGACCGTCTCGACGCCATCGGGCAGGAGATCGAGAGGCTGATACCAGTCGCGCAGCAGCGTCTCGTCGACCTCATCGGCGATCGGCTTGCCCGCGTGCCGGGCGAAGGTCTCGTCCAACGGCACGTCCAGGTAGTACCCGTGGGTCGGACCGCGGTGGTCGGCGCGCAGCCGGGTGAGCATGTCGCCGTAGTGATCGGCGCAGAGGATGCCCTCGACCACCACGTGATAGCCGGCGTCCAGGGCGTAGCGGGCGGTCAGGTCGATCAGACCGATGTTCGCCGCTCCGGCCCGGTCCCGCTCGCGCAGCACGATGCGACGGAGGTTGTCCTGACCGACCAGGGCCAGTCCGCGGCCGAATCTGTCACGGAGCCCGGCGGCGACGGAGGACTTCCCCGAGGCACTGTTGCCGCGCAGGACGACCAGCCGGGTTTCCTCGGTTCCCACCATCACGGCGACCACCCTACCGACGGCCGACGACAGCAACGGGCACGTTCCGAGGCACCGGCGGGATCGATGTCCTGAGGGGGCTTCATCCTCCAACGGCCCATCCTCTCGGGCAAAGTGACGCGGCGTCGGGAGGTTCGTAACAGGTGAAGGGGATGGGCGGGGTCCGGGTTCCTGGTGCACGCGGTTGCGGCAGACTGGAGGTCCTGTGTGGGCGGGGTCGGGGGGATCGCCATGGTCAGGTATGTGCACCACGAGCTCAGGGGTGCCTGCATGACGGTGGCTGCCGCCGCCGTCGGTCTGGTGGTGGCCCTGCCCTTCCGTGCGCTGCCACATGCGGAGGTACCGGGGGACGTCGTCGCGTGGTTCGCAGGCATCCTCGTGGTCGTGCCGTGCCTCTCCCTGATCGGGGAAGGGCGCGCCTTCCGCAGGGCGGTGCCGTTGCGGGACCCCGATGCGGTTCTGTCTCGCGGCCACGCCCCGCGGCCGTACTTGTTCCACGGTGGACTCCTGGCCGTCCTGCTGGTACTGACCCTGCCCCTGGCTCTCGTGACGAACCCGCTGGCCGCTCTGTGCGTGCTGCCTCTCACGGCGCAGTTGCTGGTCAACGCCGCGTACGCGCTCTACTGGGAGCGGACTCACGGACTGCTGATCTGGCGAGGTGCCGTCCCCGAGCAGCCACTGGGCAAGGGGCAGGTTTTCTACTCCTCGGGCCGTCCGCCGCGCCGCCGGGAGGATCACGATCTCCGGGCGGAATACCACTAGGCTGCCAGCCGGCACCGGCCTCAACCCTGGAGTGGATGTCATGGTCGACCTCTTCGGGCAGCACCCGTATCCCGACGCATTCCGCTCGGACGAGAAGCCCGCACCGCACGTGCTGCTCACGCCGGTGATCGGACTTCTCGGCACCTGGGCCGGACAAGGCCGCGGTGGCTACCCGACGCTCGACGAGGAGTTCGTCTACGCGCAGGAGGTCACCTTCAGCCACGACGGCCGGCCCTTCCTGCACTACGAGGCACGCGCCTGGCTGCTGGACCCGGACGGCTCACCGCTGCGCCCGTCGGCCCGGGAGAGCGGCTGGTGGCGGATGCAGGCCGACGGACGCGTGGAGGCGTTGATCACCCAGCCCACCGGCATCGCGGAAATCCTGGTCGGTCAGGCGGCCGACGGTGCGGTTGACCTGGCCACGCAGCAGGTGGCACTCGCTCCCACGGCGAAAGAGGTGGTCGCCACGCGCCGCCGCTACACCTTGACGGACGCGGACACCCTGGACTTCCTCCATGACCTGGAGGCGGTCGGTCAGCCGCTGCAGCACCATCTTTCCGCGCGGCTCCGGCGCTCCGGCGAGAGCTGAGACGCGAGGTCGGAGCAAATCACCTGGGCGGGCCGGGCCGGAGATCGGCGCGGTTCCCACCTGACCGTGTGTGCTCGCGGGGCCCGTGCCCGTACATCGGCGTGGCCCGGTGCCCGGCCGTACGTCGTGGCCGTGCCTACCTGCCCGCACATCGGCGTCGTGCGGTGCCTGAGCGTACGTCGTGGCCGTGCCTACCTGCCCGCACATCGGCGTCGTGCCGTGCCTGGGCGTGCGTAGTGGCGTGCCTGCCTCCCCGTACACCGTGTCCTCGTGTCCGTACCCTGGTTGCATGCGCATGCGCCCCACTCTCAACTGGATCCCTTCCGGGGATCTCCCGCCGGGCACCACGGATCTGGAGCCGGTCGCCGCCGCGCTGCGCACCGGCGGTGTGCTGGTGCTCAGCGGGGCGGGCATCTCGACGGAGTCGGGCATCCCCGATTACCGGGGCGAGGGCGGGAGCCTGCGTCGGCACACCCCGATGACCTACCAGGACTTCACCGCCACCGCTCAGGCCCGGCGGCGTTACTGGGCGCGCAGCCACCTCGGCTGGCGGACCTTCGGCCGGGCCCGCCCCAACGACGGACACCGGGCCGTGGCCGCGTTCGGGCGGCACGGCCTGCTCTCCGGGGTGATCACACAGAACGTCGACGGGCTGCATCAGACCGTCGGCAGTCAGGGCGTCGTGGAACTCCACGGAAGCCTGGAGCGGGTCGTCTGTCTCTCCTGCGGTGCCCGCACCCCGCGCCGCGAACTCGCCCGCCTGCTGGAGGAGGCCAATCCCGGCTTCGCGCCGGTGGCCGCCGCCGTCAACCCGGACGGTGACGCCGACCTCACCGACGAGCAGGTCGGGGACTTCCACGTGGTCCCGTGCACGGTCTGCGGCGGCATCCTCAAGCCGGACGTGGTCTTCTTCGGCGAGTCCGTTCCGCAGTCGCGGGTCGAGGAGTGCCGCCGGCTGGTCCGTGAGGCGACTTCGCTGCTGGTCCTGGGCTCCTCCCTGACGGTCATGTCCGGACTGCGGTTCGTCCGTCAGGCGGCCGATGCCGGGAAGCCGGTACTGATCGTCAACCGGGACGCGACCCGGGGCGACCGGCACGCCCTCACCCGGGTCGCGCTCCCCCTGGGCACGGCCCTCACCACGGTGGCCGGCCGACTCGGCATCCCCCTGGACGAGGCCGCGGCCTGAGCCTGGCGGGGTGAGGGTGGCCGGCCACCGCGAACGCGGCCGAGCCACCGGACCGGGAGCGTGGTTCAGTGGCCGCCGCGTAGGCGAGCGGCCCAACGGCCAAGGGCCCTTCGCGAACGGCGCACACGGGAGCGGGCCGGTGGCCGGCGGTCCCGAGAACCTGCCGGACTCGTATCGCCCGGGCCGCGCTCCCAGTGGTCGTCGGGCGACAGGAGCGGCGCCTTGCTTTCCTTCTGTGCCTGGATCTCGACGTGGGCCGCGTGCGAGGTCGCACGAAACACCTCTTCGTACGAGGCCAGGGCCGCGTTCACGGCTCCGCCGGCAAAACCCCTGGCGCGGACGCGGGCGGCGAGCCAGACGAAGAAGCCGATGACCGCGGCGAGGCCACCGAACATGACGACGAAGGGCACGAGCGCATCCATGGAGTGAGGCTATTGGCCGACCCAGATCGGCCGACGGCCGCACGACCCGACGGCCCGACGACCCGACGACCACAATCAACGATGAGTACGGCCTTCACCCCCGCGCGCTCACAGCGCGGGCCCGCCTGCGCAGCTCCAGCCGGGCCGCGGGCATTCGGCCCGGCCCCGTCCAGAACGGATGCCACCACAGACGGGCCGACAGCACCAGCAGACGACGGCGCAGTGCCGTGTGCCCCACTGGGCGGGGCACCGCGAGGGCGTCATAGGTGCGACACCAGGCCACTTCCAGTTGGACCAGGTCTTGGGGGAAGGACATGCGCGACACGGACTCCATGGCTTGATTAGCTCACATGTTCGATTTTCGACTCAAGTCCGCACCCTCTCGCCGCACCGCCTGGTTCAGCTCGCCCACCCGGTTCAGCTCGCCCGCCCACGGGTTCCACCCGCCCGCACAAGGGCGGTCCGAACCTCGGAAGCGGCGACCCCGGCCGGTCGCGGCCGATCGAGTCGCCCGCTCGGATGAACAGCCGGATACTGGCTTTATGGCCCAGAAGACCGCGAAGGCACACGGGCCGTCCACCGTGACGGTCAAGGGGCGGGACTACCGGATACGCAGCATCGGTTTCTTCGTGCTGGCAGCCCTGACGATCTGGTTCATCGCAGCCAATACCAACTCAGTGACCATCCGGCTCTGGATCCCTGAGGTCACCCTCCCCCTGTGGATCGTCCTGACCGTCACCCTCCTCGTCGGCATCCTCCTGGGGCTGCTGATCGCCTACCGCCGGGCGCGCCGGTAGCCCGCGCTCCGGACTCCCCGGTCAGGCCGCCCGGACATGGGGCCTGCCCGGCGGATCATGCCGGACAGGCCCGCACCGACCCCGAGAGGGCTCAGCGCTTGAGTGTGAAGGTGAAGTCGCCGGACACCTTGCCGCTCAACCGGACCGCCGAGATGACCTTCCCCTCGTCCATCAGTCTCTCGACCTCGGCCCGCGAAAGACCGCAGCCGTCGGCGATCAGCCGCATCGGGCGGAGGGGTATCCGCGCCGCGAAGCGGACCGAGACGTCGATCACCTCGCGGCCCAGATGATCCGAACCGCCGGTGTCGAGACGCCAGGCGCCGTCCCAGTCGAGGGCGATGCGATTGCGGCGCCGCACGACCGGGTCCTGCAGCAACTCCGCCGCGAGGCCGGGGTCGTTGGCGTGCATCCGGTCCAGCAGCTCCGGTCGGACCGAGCGCACGTGCGCCCGCTCCAGGATCGTGAGCTTCGCCGTGTCCCCGCAGCCGGCGCAGAGCACGAGAAGCCAGGCGTCGAGGAGTTTGTGGTTCGCGTTGACACGGAATTTTCCGTTGGCCCGGAAGCGCTCGGAGGCGCAGGCGTGGCAACGGCGGAGAACAGTAGGCAGGCAGGTGGGCATGACCACCCAGCTATTGAGCACAGAGGTACACCGGTTTCAGTGAGAAGTCCGCAGCAAAAGGCAGCGCGGCGCACGGGGGCGACGCGCGACAGATCAGCGCTCGGGAGGTCTCACACGGTGTACAACGGCACGTCCTCGCCTGGACGAATGGGCTCGGCGACACGCTAGTGCCGGACCACGCCACCACTCCACCGAATTTCCGACCGGCCGACCCGACTGTCTCCGGCCGACCCCGGCCACTCCGGCTCCCGGAGGCCGATAGCCGACGTATGCGACATAGTCACGCGCGAGTTGGGCAACCTCCCCTGATGGTGACGTCCAACCGATGGCGTGCGCCCACACGCAGAAGCGCCTTCCCGCCGACACTCGCTCGCGGCCCGCAGTCCAGGGCACGGAACCGGCACGCGCGGGGAGGCGCGGTGTGGTGAGGTTCTTCGGCAAGGTCCGGCTCGCGGAGCCGGAAGTGTCCGACGCGGAGCGCGAGTTGTTCGGCGGCCCGTTGCGCTACGACATGGGCTGGTCCCAACACGAGCACGCGCAGCTCGACTTGACCATGCTGTCGGCACTGCGTTCCATGCCGACCCTGGTAGGGGCGACCTTGCGCATGGCATGGAACACGGACCGCCGGGCTCTCATCGCCGTCGGCGTGAGCGAGATCGGGCAGGGTGTCGCCGCGGCCGTCGGGCTGCTCGCGGTCAACGCGGTCATGCACGCACTGCTCGGCGTCGGCACCGCGGCCGAGCGGCTGCACGCTCTGATGCCGGGCCTGCTGGCCGCCGCCGCGATCGCCGTCGTCAACTCCGTGCTGGCGGGCTGGTCCACGTCCCGGGCGGGCCGGCTCGAACCGCTGGTGGAGCGGATCGCCACCACCCAGTACCTTGCGGCCGCCGCCTCCGTGGAGCTGGAGGCCATCGACGACCCGGACTTCCGGCGGCTGATCGACATCGCCCAGTACGGTCCCGCGTCCGCCCGTCAGATGATCAGCGCCTGTGTGGCCGCGCTGAACAGCACCATCTCCCTGGTGGCCACGGCGGGCGTGCTCACGGTGCTGCATCCGGCGCTGCTGCCGATGCTCGTCCTCATCGCCGCCCCGCGCGGCTGGGGCGCGATGCGCGTGGCCCAGGAACGGTACGTGTCGGTGATGAGCTGGATCGAGCACCTGCGGGCCAGCCGGCTGATCGGCAACCTCCTCACCGAACGCACCGCCGCCCAGGAGGTACGTATTCACGGCGTCGGTCCCTTCCTGCTCAGCCGGTACGAACGCATGGCGCGCAGCGCCGAGGCCGAGCAGGAGCGGCTGGCCGCCGGCAAGGCGGTCACAGAGTGGGTGGCCTCGGCGCTGTCCGGACTGGCGATGGCCGCCACGTACGGAACCATGATCTGGCTGGTCATGAGCGGGCACATGAGTCTGGCGGTGGCCGGCACGGCGGTGATCGCCGTCCGGTCCGGGTCGGCGAGCCTGGGCGCTCTGGTGATGAACGTCAACACCCTGCACGAGGAGTCCCTGTACGTCCGCGACCACGGACGCTTCCTGACCGAGGCGGCCGCGTACGCGATCCCCGAGACGGGCGGTCCGGTTCCGGAACAGGTCAAGCAGATCACGCTCGACGAGGTCTCGTATCGGTATCCCGACCGCGAGGCTCCGGCGCTCGACCGGGTCACGCTCACCATCCCCATGGGCTCGGTCACGGCCGTCGTCGGCGAGAACGGCTCCGGCAAGAGCACTCTCATGAAGGTCCTCTCCGGCCTGCTGCTCCCCCAGGCAGGGACGGTGCGCTGGGGCGACCTGGACGTCACCGGGCTGGAACGCTCCCAGGTCTTCGAGCGCGTCGCACTGCTCACGCAGGACTTCCAGCGCTGGCCCGTGACGGCGGCGATGAACATCCGGATCGGCCGCCCCGAAGCCGAGGCCACCGACGACGACCTGTGGGCGTCCGTCGACTACGCGGGAGCGGGGCCGGTCGTCTCCAGACTCCCCGACGGGCTGCGGAGTCTGCTGGCCCGCGTCTTCCGCGGGGCCATCGAACTGTCCGGCGGCGAATGGCAGAAGGTCGGCCTGGCCCGCACGCACTGGCGCAGCTCCACCTCGCGGGCGGACAGCATCCTCATCGTGGACGAACCGACGTCCGCCCTCGATCCGGAGGCCGAGATCGCGGCGTTCGACCGCATCCGCGGACTCGCCGCCCCGCACCGCGCCGTCGTCCTCGTCACCCACCGTATGTCCGGGGTCCGCCACTCCGACCGGATCTACGTCCTGCACCAGGGGCGGCTGGTCGAGGAGGGCGGCCACGACGAACTCATGGCGGCCCGGGGCCGCTACGCGGCGATGTTCACGGCCCAGGCAGCCCAGTACGCCCCCACCCCCACCATCCCGCGCCCCAGCTCACCCGACTCACCCGGCTCCTCGATCCCACCCGGCTCACCCGCTGCCGCGGACCCCGCGTGACTCCGTCGAGATGGGGGTCCGACCAGGATCCCCGTATCGCGATATAGCGTTAGTCTTCTCCTCGCGCGCCGCTGCCCGCGTCGCGCGGAGTCGTTCGACAGGATCGGGACGGAAGCATGTCGGGAGAGATCGCGCCCACCGGGAAGCCCGCCGGCCCCGGCTCGTCGCTCGGGCTGCGGGCCTCGCACGCGGACCGGGACCGGGTGGTGGACGTACTGCGCATCGCGGCCGGGGACGGCCTGCTGACCGCGGACGAGCTGGACGAACGCCTGGAAGCCGCCCTGTCGGCGCGGACCCTGGGTGAACTGGCCGCGCTCACCACCGACCTGCCGTCCGTCGGCGCCGCCGGAGCGGAGGCCAAGGACACGGTCCGGATCGAGCAGGTCCACAGCGGCGCGGTCGAGCGGGTGGGGCGCTGGGTCGTGCCGCGGAGGCTGGAGCTCGCCGTGACGTTCTGCGAGGTGACCCTCGACTTCACCGACGCCGTGATCACGCACGACACCCTGCGCGTCGACGTCGGCATGATGGGCAAGACCCTGACGCTGGTCACCCGGCCGGGGATCGTGGTCGACACCGACGGACTGCGGCTGGTGCACTGCAAGGTCAAACACCGCCCCGCTCCGACGCATCCGGACACACCGGTCACCCTGCGGGTCGAGCTGGTCGGCGAGAAGGCGCACGGCCGCGTGGTGGTACGTCCACCGCGCCGGACGTTCGGGCAGTGGCTGCTGCGCAGGTCCGCCGCCCTTCCCCCCGCTGAATTCAGGTGACCTGCGGGGACGGCACTGCTTACCATCGGGCGCTGCAGTTCCTGTCCGCTGTCCCTGATCGGTCGTTTCGTGAAGTCCTTGGTTCCTGGTGTGCTGCGTGATGAGCCGCAGTTCGCCCGCCTGTTCATCGGGCAGTCCCTGTCGGTGGTGGGCGACCGTGTGTCGTTCATAGCCGTGCCCTTCGCCGCGCTCTCGGTGGGCGGGTCCGCCTCCGACGTGGGGCTGGTCGCGGCCGCGAGCCTCGTGCCCACGCTGCTGTTCTCCCTCGTGGGCGGGGTGTGGGCGGACCGTTTCCCGCGCCATCGCATCATGCTGGCGTCGGACCTGGTGCGGTTCGCCGTGCAGGGGCTCGCCGCCGTACTGCTGTTGACCGGCGTCGCCGAGATTCGGCATCTGGTGCTGCTGATGATCGTGTTCGGCACGGCCGACGCGTTCTTCATGCCGGCGGCCACAGGACTGATGCCCCTGCTCGTCGGCGCCGACCGGCTGCGGGAGGCGAACGCCCTGCGCGGGTTCGTCCAGTCGGCGGGACTGGTGGTCGGTCCCGCCGTGGCCGGGATTCTGGTGGCGGTGGCCGGTCCCGGCGGCGCCTTGGCGGTGGACTCGCTGACCTTCGCGGTCAGTGCCGCGTTCCTGGCCCGGCTGACCCCGCGCGGCATGACACCCGAGGCGACGCGGGCCGCCCCGGGCGGAAGGTTCTTCAAGGAGCTGCGCGCCGGCTGGACGCAGGTACGGAACCGGACGTGGGTGTGGTCCGGCTTGGCGGCGATTTCCGTCTACCACGTCGTCGTGCTGCCGTCGGTGTTCGTGCTGGGGCCCGTCCTCGCCGAGCGCGAATGGGGCGGCGCGGCCGGCTGGTCGATCGTGACCGCGGGCTTCGGCATCGGCTCCATCGTCGGCGACGTCTGCGCCTACCGGCTCAAGGTCAGACATCCGATGGCACTCGCCGCCGCGGCGCTCGCGGTGGGCTCCTGCCAGGCGGTCATCATCGGCTCCGGCGCTCCCGTCGCCGTGATAGCCCTCCTCGAAGCGGTCACCGGCGTCGGCGTCTCCCTCTTCTTCGTCATCTGGGAAACCGCGCTGCAGACGCACATACCCGAGACCGCCCTGTCCCGGGTGAGTTCGTACGACTATCTGCTGTCGACGGGACTCATGCCGCTGGGCCTCGCGCTCGCCGGCCCGGTGTCCGATTCCCTCGGTGTGCGGCCCACGCTGTACGCGATGACGGTCATCGCCGTCCCCGCGTCGCTCGCCCTCCTGTTCGTCCCCGCCGTACGACGTCTCCCCGCCCCCGCCTCGGCCGCGACCGGCGGCGGCGGTGACAGCGTCCGCACCACTCCGGAGGTCGGCGCCGCGTGAAGCGGGGAGCTCGGCAGCCGCCGAGGAGGGGACACACGGCCGTGCCCCCTTGGCCCGTTCGGGGATGAGGACCGTTAGCCCATCCGACTCCTGAGGCGAGACAGCCGCCGTCGCGCGTCCGCTTCGGGGACCTGCGCAAACGCTCATGCGGAAGACGACAAGGCCGCTGGCCGGGTGAAACCTGGGCCGACGCTTCCAGTTGCGGAGCTGACGGAGCGTCGGTTTTCTCGTCTGTGGAGATCACAGGAGCGCCGAGCGGACAGGTCGGCCACTGCTTTGTCGGAGGGTTCCCTTGCGAAACACACACGTTGGCGTCGGTGTCGGACTGCTCCTCGGCGTCCTGGCTCTGCAGAGCCCGGCCGCCGTGGCCGCCGGTGACACGGAGCTCCGTATCGACCCGGGCAGTGGACTGCCGGGCTCCACGGTCACGGTCACGACCACCGCCTGCGGCCCGGATGTGACGTACGGCAAGGGCGAGTCTGCGGCGGGAGGTCAGTTCCACATGTTCGGGGGCAGCCGCAAGGGTGTGCTCGTGGGTGAGTTCACGATTCCGGCCGAGGGAGCGACCGGCACCGACACCGTCACCGTGAAGTGCCCGCCGCGGATCAAGCTCACGGACACGTACGAGATCGCGGACCAGCAGCCGAACGGCGGCATCCACGCCGGGTTCGGAGACGCCCAGGACACCAACACCCAGGTGGCCATGGGCGGTGCGCTGATCACGGCGGCCGCGGCCGGGGCCCTGTACAGGATCCGCCGCCGCTCGCACGGCGCCCGGGCCTGACCTTCCGCTCCGGCCGCCCAGGCCCCCGATCCCCGCTCCCGACGCCCGCACGGCGGGAGCGGACTCCCCCGGCTCCCTCCAGGCAAGAGGCCCGATGTTGAAGGAATCCAGGGACAAGGCCGACGCGCCGACGCGCACGTTCGTGCCACCGGTCACGTCTCTGGTCGTGGCACTGGTGGCGGGCATCCTGCTGGTGCTCGGCACGATGGTCGACAGGCGGCCCCCGCAGCCCTCGGCCGACCAGGCCTTCCCCACCCCGTCGGCGGGTCTTGCCGCCCCGCCGGCACACCCCGCCGCCCCGCCGCTGCCTCGCTCCGAGCCCGTACGCATCCGTATCCCCGCGATCGGTGTGAACGCCTCCCTGGCACGGCTGGGCCTCGACAGGGCGGGGGCTCTGCGGCCCCCGCCCGAGGACGAGACCGATCTCGCCGGCTGGTACGGCGGGGGCACGACACCGGGTTCGCGCGGTACGGCCGTGACCACGGGGCACGTGGACACACGCGCCGGAGACACCGGCGTGTTCTACCGGCTCGGCGCCATCACCAAGGGCGAGACGATCGAGATCGCCCGGGCCGACGGCCGTACCGCCGTCTTCACCGTGGACGCCGTGGAGGTCTACGACACGGACCGGTTCCCCGACAAGAAGGTCTACGGCAGCACGGGCCGGCCCGAACTCCGCGTGATCACCTGCGGCGGCCGGGCCGGGAACGGCGGATACCTCGGCAATGTCGTGGTGTACGCGACCCTCACCGGCGCGCGCCAGACCAAGGGCCACGCCCTGGCTGGGTAGCGCGCCGCCTGCTCGGCGTGGCAGGGGTGCGCTTTTGCGTGGTTCCTCCCGCGGCCGGAGGGGCTTCTCGAGGGACAGTGGCCGGAGGGACTTCACGAGGGACACTTCGGGCCATGCGTCGCATCACTCCTTGCCCTGCCGCCCGTGTGCGGTGAAGGTGGAGGAAGGGTCGGACAGCGGCCGACGCTCCGGGAAGGACGGGCCGCATGTCACAAGAACAAACACTTGCCCTTCGGACCGGCCGTCGGGAGCTGAACGCGACGCTCACGGTTCGTCGGGTGACGGACGGCGCGGACGTGCTGTGCCTGTCCGGCATTCTCGACACCGAGGGCGCCACCGCGCTCGGCCACGAACTGACCACGCACCTTCGGACAGCGGGCTCGAACCGGCGCGTGATCCTCGATCTGACGGGCCTGCGGCTGCTGAGCGCGGCAGGCATCCATGTGCTGGACACCCACACAAGCCACCTGTCCGAGAACCCGGTCCTGGTGATCGTCTCCACTCCGCACGTACGGGAGATCTTCACCCTCGCGCCGGCGCCGGGTCTGCGTGTCTGCCCGACCCTCGACGCGGCCCTGGCCGCGCTGCCCGAGATGGCGCCGCGCCAGGCCGCCGAGACGGCGGAAGGGCCCGAGGACCAGGCGGACGAGCTCCTCGGCCTGCGCGCGAAAGCCCGGACCGGCGCCGTCATCGGAATGGCCCAGGGAATCATGCTCGAGCGCTACTCGCTCCCCGGCCTCCAGGCGGCCTTCGACCTGCTGCGCGAGACCTCCCAGCACCACAACGTGCCGCTGCGCGTCCTCGCCTCCGCCGTCGTCACCGCCCCGCGCCCCGCCACGGACTCGTCCGAGTGGTTCCCGGGCCGCCTGCGCACTCCCCCGCCCTCCCCCGAGCTGCTGGACGTCCCCGGCCAAGGGGCGTACGACCGGCGGCAACTGCTGCGCACCCTCGTCCACGAGGTCGTCGCCGTGGCCGACGCGGACGGCGCGGAAGTACATCTGGCCGACCACGCCCTGGGGAACTCCCTCGTCCTCGAATCCCACTCGGGTCTCGACGCCACCTATCGGAAGCACGTCGCCCAGGTCAGCGCCCCGCCGGCCGTGTGCGCACGGGCCCGCCTGCTCGGGCGGCCGGTGTCCGTCGCGGACGTCACGACCGACCCCGACCTCCTCGCGACGGAGGAGGGCCGCGCCGCGCTGGCCGCGGGCAGCCGCGCGATGTACGCGGTGCCCGCCCTCGCCGAGGACGGCGCGTGCGTGGGCGTCATCACCGCCCACCACGCCCGGCCGGGACCCTGGCTGACGCACGTACAGCTCACCGCGCTGCGGACGCTCGCGGACGACCTGGCGCGCTGGAACTCCTGGTACCGGCGGACGGTCGTCCTGGACGCTCTTGAACACCTCCACGCCCAGAACTGAGGCGGCGGGATCTTCGCCCGGGTCACCGAGCCGTCCCCACCGACTGTCCTGTTCCGGTTCCCGCGACGGCCGCCCCCTCACAGCACCCGTCCGCTGATTTGCCCCCATCAGCCGGGGAACTCGGTGGGGGCTCTTCGAACGGTGCCTGTCGCAGGACAGGCGGGGCAGGAAGCGAGGACGGCTCGTGGAGTACGAGTTGCGAGCGGAGTACGCGGAAGGCGCCCGGCCCGAGTCGGTCGGTGCCCGCGTCGGGCTCTGGCACATGACGCAGGCGGGCAAGAGCGTGTCGCTCTGCGGTCGGCAGCTCGATCAGGTCGCCTGGACGCAGCCCCCGACGGCCTGGGGCACCGCCGCGTCCGATCCCTTCTGCCGCGAATGCGGGGTGAGGTATCTCCGCATGGGCGTTGGCTGAGACGGACGCCCGGCGGTACGGGCTGGAGTCGCCCGTGCCGACCTGGAACCGGAGCAAGCTCAGCCCACTCCAGGCAGCCGCGCGCTCGCGGGCCACGGGTCGGACCACAAAGACCATGCCTCCGGGCCTCCGCCGTGCCACTCGATGACCTCCCATTCGGCCACGTCGACCTCGTCCATGCCTGCCCAGCCCGCCTCGTGCAGCAGTCGGGTCAGCGCTCGCAGATCCCGGGCCGCTCCCGCGAGCTTGCCGTCCACCCACACCTGACGGCCGTCGCGCTTCGTGGGCGGGTGAACGATCACCGACCGGTCGCTCATGTCCAACCTCCTGGGCCGGGGCCCTGCGAGTGTCCCCCAGCCACGGCCTCAAACGTCCCTGCGCCGGTGGTACCCCCGCCGGACGAAAGCTCGTGTCAACCTGCGCCCTCTGGGCACCCGGAGGCACCGGACGGACCATCCAGGAGCCGTCACCGCGTCTGAGAGGTGGAGAACATGGGGCACGGCGGAAACGTCATCGACGAACTGACGACCGATCATCGGGAGGTCGAGGAGATCTTCGGGCGCATCGACCGGTGCGCGCCCGGCGACAAGGACCGGAAGGTCTACGCGGACCAGGTGACGATGGAACTCGTACGTCACTCGGTGGCCGAGGAGGCCTACCTGTACCCGGCCGTGCGCCGCCACGTGCCGAACGGTGACGCGATGGCCGACCGGGAGCTCGACGACCACTCAAAGGCCGAGCAGCTCATGAAGGACCTGGAGAGCTACGAGGCGGGTGACCCCGAGTTCGACCGGCTCCTCGGGACCCTGATGCTCGAAATCCGCGCTCACATGGCCGACGAGGAACAGAACCTCTTCCCGATGCTGCGCGCCGCGTGCCCTCCGGAAGCCCTGGACGATCTCGGGGACAAGGTGCGTCAGGCGAAGAAGGTTGCGCCCACCCGCCCGCACCCGTCGGCCCCCGACACTCCGCCCGCCAACAAACTCCTGGCACCGGGTGTGGGCATGGTCGACCGGCTGCGCGACGCGCTGAGCGGCCGGGGCAAACTCGACTGACAGCGCTCTCCGCCGAACCGGCGCCGCACGTCCATGACGACTGACGACCTGGCCGCCCGTACGACATCTCGTGTCGCGCGGGCGGTCGGGCCTCGGTATGTGTACGGCTCCTCAGGCGACGGTGCCCGCCCGTGACACCTCTCAGGCGACGAGCGCCCGCCCCTGCCCCAAACGGCCGACGAGCGCCTCGTGATGGAGCGCCACCACCGGGGCGAGCAGGTCGGGGTGCCGCAGCAGGGCCGCGGCTCGCAGGTCGCTGTCGTCCGGCGACCTCAGACGCCCGAACGCCACAGGCGCGACCCTGACATGCTCCCCGTCGGCAAGCGCGGCGACCGCCAGGTCGGCCAGCCGGGCGTCGGTGAGGAGGGACGCGGCCCAGCTCACCAGGGCCTCGTCCACCCACGTACGCCAGGCGTCGTCGTCCACCGTGCCGTCGTCCTGACCGGCCACGTCCGAGCCGACGACCATGTCGAGCCTCCCGGCGCCTCCCGGGCCCGCCATCGCGACCAGCGCGGCGTCCATCGGCGTCGGATACCGCAGCCACGCCGCGACGGTCACGGCCTGTCGGGCCTGGGCCTCACAGAGGGCGGACGCGAGCGGCCCACCGCAGGCCGGGTAGGCCCGCGTCAGCCATTCCGTGGCGGCCGCGATGAGCGGGGAGAGATCTGCGAGCACTGCCGGCCCTCCGGGAGCTGCCGAGAAGATGAGTCACCTTCGACGAACGGTAGCTCCGGGCGGCGGCGGCGCGATGTGGCGCAGCCCTCGACGGCGAGGTGGGATGCGACACAGCCGCCCCTGTCGGCGAGCCGGTCCTCCCCGGGCTGTCTGAACCGACCGCCGGAGTGATCCACATCTCTCGATGACCCGGACAGAGCTTTCACCCGCCGTATCCGGGCATGCGGGCAGAGACACGGGCAAGTGGAGAATCCCGTACCGGATACCAGACCGCGGAGGAAACGGTGACTGGGGGCGACGAGGTGAAACCGACCTCTTCGACGTCGTTGGAGGCATGCGTCGCGGCGCGTGTGAGGGAGCTGGAGGGGGAGAACATCCAGCTCCAGGAGGCGCTGGGGTCGCACGCCGTGGTGGACCAGGCGATCGGCGTCGTGCTGGCCCTGGGCGGGCTGACGCCGCACGAGGGGTGGGACGTGCTGAGGGCGATCTCGCAGCGGACGAACATCAAGCTGCGGAGCGTGGCGGAACTGCTGATCGAGTGGGTGCGGACCAAGGAGCTGCGCGCCGACATCCGCGCGGAGCTGGAGCGGCAGCTCGCACGGATCCCCGCACTCCGGCAGGCGGACAGGTGACTCCGTCGCCGACGTCACGATCGGCGATCGGTGGTCCTCTCGTCGGGCCGTCGCCGGTCGCCGGCCGAGTCCGGTGGCGGGCTCAGCGGCCGAGCCCGGACAGCCCGTCACCGAGGACGCCGGCACCCAGGAGCAGCAGCACCATCACCGTGATCACGGTGCTGTTGGTGACCATGAACTCTCTGATGGCGTCCAGGAACGACGCGGCGCGCCGTCCTCCGGCGAGATGGAGGGCGACGGAGCCGAGGACCGTGCACGAGGCGATGAGGACGTAGACGGCGACGGCCGCGACGAGCCCGACGTCGTGCGCTCCGGCCTCGACGATCGATGTGGTGGCCGACGCGGTCAGGACGAGGTTCTTGGGGTTGGCTCCCGAGAGGAGGGCTCCGAGGAGCAGCGCCCGTCCGGGCGTGGCGTCGTCGAGGGAGGCCATCCAGCGTGGCTGTTCCGCCTGCTCACCGGCGCGCGGGCGTCTCCACCACATGCGCACGCCCAGCACGATGAGGGCTCCACCGGCGAGGACCCTCCCCCAGTCCGCGACCGCCGACGATGTGCTGTCGGGGTCGTCCGCCCCGCCGAAGAGCAACGCGATGAGCGTGGCCGCGATCGTGAGGCCGGTGATCCAGCCGACCGCGAACAGCGGACCGTTGCGGCGGCCGTGCGTGCCGGACAGGATCAGGATGATCCCGATCAGCGGGAAGGGACTGAGCGCGACCGCCAACGCGGCCGGCAGCATCGCCCCCATCGCCTGGCCGAGCACCGGACCCCCTTCCACGTCGTGCGACTGCCACGTCGTACGACTGTCACGTCGTGGAACTGCCATGTCGTGCGACCGGGACAGCACCTTTCGATGAAGTCATCCCGATGCTGCCCCAGCAAGGGCACACGTGCCGTCCGCACGTGCCGTCCGAACGCACCGACGTCACCCGTCTGCGCAACGGGCGCGGGACGCGGGCGATCCCGGCCGTTCCGTGGCCGCGGCCTCAGGCTTCGTCGGTCTTCAGCAGCAGTACGGCGATGTCATCGGTCGGCAGGCCATGGGGCCAGGAGTGGTGGATGAGCTTGTCGATGAGTTTGGCCGGCCGCGACCGGCCCGCGAGGAGCTGCGCGAGCCCGCTGGTCATCCGGTCGAGGTCGGTGCCGGGCACTTCGACCAGTCCGTCGGTGTAAAGGGCGAGGATCGTCCCCGGGGGCATCTGGACCGTGGTGATCGGGTACGGGAGGTCGACACCGATGCCGAGCAACGGACCCGGCTCGATCTCCAGCACCCCGGGGCGTTCCCCGGGCCGGTGGAGCAGGGGTGGCACGTGGCCGGCGCTGGCCAGGCTCATCTGCCCGCGGGCGAGGTCGATGTGCGCGTACAGACAGGACACGAGCAGGTCGGGTTCCAGGTCGGCGAGGACCCGGTTGGTGCGGGAGAGCACTTCGTCGGGCCGCCCGCCCGCGGTGGCGTGGACGGCCGTACGGACCTGTCCCATGAGGGCGGCGGCCGCCATGTTGTGGCCCTGGACGTCGCCGATGACGGCCGCGGCGGTCGCGTGGTCGAGCCGGATGAGGTCGTAGAAGTCGCCTCCCACGTCCATGCCGTGGCCGGCGGGGAGGTAGCGGGCCGCCACCTCCAGACCACCGACAGTGGGCAGGCTGCGCGGGAGGAGTGCCTGCTGCAGCGTGTGGGCCAGGTCGAGCTTGGCGTCGTAGAGGCGCGCCCGGTCGAGGGCCTGGGCGACGAGGCCGCCCAGCGACGTGAGGATGGCCCGGTCGTCGGCCGTGAACGTGTGGGGGCGGGCGTAGGTGAGGATGCAGCAGCCGACGGGGCGGGCGTCGCTGATGAGCGGGAGGAAGGCCCAGGCCTGCTTACCGCTGATCCGGGGTGCGGCCGGATAGCTGTGGGCGAGTTCGTCGGGGTCCGAGAAGAACAGGGGGACCCCCCTGATCAGCGCCTCGCCCGCGGGCGTCAGGCTGGTCTCGATCGGAAGGCCGTCGAGGCTTTCGATGGTCCCCGGGTCGTAGCCGTGGTGGCCCATGATCCTCAGGCGTCCGGCGTCGGCCGCTGACAGGACCATGCCGTCGGCCCCGAACGCGGGCAGGATCTGGACGGCGATCAGGTCGACCACGTCCTGCACACCGGCCACGTCCGTCAGGGCCGCCGCCAGGTGCACGAGCTGGTACAGACGGCCGACGGACGCCTCGGGCGCGGGTGGGGAGGCCGTACGGGGCGGGTCACCGGGACCGGAGCGGCGTGGGTTGACGCGGACACTGATGCCGCTGGAGTCGGGGTGGAGATCGATGTCGAGCCAGGTGTCCGGCGGCCTCAGCACGGTGAAGCCGACGGACTCACGGCTGATGACCGCGGTGCGGTAGTGGTCCTCGACGAGGACCTGGTCCATCCACGGCAGGGACTGCCAGGGCCTGGTTCCCAGAAGCTGGCTGACACGGCGGCCGAGGAGGGACGCGGCCCGGCTGGTGATGAAGGTGATCCTGCCCTCCAGGTCGAGGGCGACGAAGCCCTCCGGGAGCCGCTCCAGGAGATCGGCGGGCGCGTGGGCGGACAGGGCGAAGCGCTCGGAAGCGCCGTCCACGGGGATCATGTGGGGCTCGTCCGGCGGCACGAACGCCCGGCCGGCGTTTTCCAGCACACGAGCGGCACGTCGGCCGTGCGCGGCGAGGTTTCCCCTCTCCCTGAGCGAGGCCCGGCCGGAGTGGCCGGCCGGCCAGGTCAGGAACAGTGCGCCCCAGCAGCGGCTGCGGCCGGAGAGCGGTGCCGCCGCGAAGGCGTAGCGGTAGGGCAGCGCCGCCGCGGTCTGCGGGTAGGAGAGAGCCATCTCCTCCTGCGAGCCGACCCAGACCACACGGCCCTCACGGAACGCGTCGCTGACCGGCACGGACGCCGTCACGGGCACCTGCAACCAGGAATCGGCGACTTCGCGGGACAGCCCGCATGCCACCTTCAGGCCCAGTAGCTGTCTGGTGTCGTCCACGAGGTAGATTCCGCCGCCCGAGGCCCCGGTGCGACGGACGGCCAGCGCGAGCGACTCCGCCAGCGGCTCGATACCGCCCGGCTTCTCGGCACGGCCCGGCGTCTCGGCACGGCCCGGCGTCTCGGTGCGGATCGTGTCCTCGGCACCGGCACTGACCTGCTTCTTTGCCAGGATCGGCTCCTCGGCGCGGCCCGGACTCACCCTTCTCGGGTTGGTCGACCTTCTCGGGTTGGTCGACACAGCGGCGAGCCTCCTCCGCAGCCACACTCGACGGTTCAGTTCGCGTACCCCGGCATGCTCACGGGGCGGCGCCGTTCTCCTGCCGGCCTACCCGTCCGGCCACCAGGTTCGCGCGATGTCCTTTCGGACCTCGGGACGCGGACGCCGCTCGATCTCCTCGGGCGCGCGACGACTGGGCTCGGACTTCTTGTCGGGTTTCTTGTGCACCATCTCTCGACGCATCTCCCTGCCTCCTCAGCCTCTCCCAAGTTCCGCAATATGCACTCTTTAGGCATTTTTCGAGCGTAATGCTCAGATGTGAGCCTTCACCTCTCCGCGCGTCCTGTCCACCCCCGGCACAACGGCACCGTCGTTACGTCTGCGGTTCAGGGGTACCCGTGTGGCGCTGTCGGCTCCTGGCCGGCCTGTCCGCCACCCTCAAGCACGTTCGGAGCGGAGCCGTGAAGGCGTACCTGGTCAACCGCACATTCGAGAAGACTCCCGCCGCCCGGTTCCGCTGCTGGATCCCGCCGGGGGTCTACCGCCCGCAGACGGACACCGGACTGCTCAGACGGGCGCTGCGCCGGGAGCGGATCACCACCCGCACCGAGGTCCTGGACCTCGGCACCGGCAGCGGTGCGCTCGCCGTGGAAGCGGCCCGCCTGGGTGCCCGGGTGACGGCGGTGGACATCTCCTGGCGGGCGCTGGCCGCCGCGTGGTGCAACGGACTGCTCAACGGGCACGTGGTGAAAGTACGCCACGGGGATCTGTCGGCCGCCGTACCGGGCCGCCGGTTCGACCTGGTGGTCACCAACCCGCCGTACGTCCCCGCCCCCGGCGAGTCCCGGCCCCGGGGCCGGGCACGCGCCTGGGACGCGGGTACGGACGGCCGCCTGCTGATCGACCGGATCTGCGCTGCGGCCCCGGCGGTCCTGAGCCCGGCCGGGCGGCTGCTGATCGTGCATTCACACCTGAGCGGTGTCGAGGAGACGCTGGCCCGGCTGCACGCGGGCGGGTTGCGCGCGGAGGTCGTCGAGCGCACCCGGCTGCCCTTCGGACCCGTACTGCGCTCTCGGCTCGGCTGGCTGCGCGAGCGCGGGCTTGTGGGCGGCCGTACGACAGAGGAACTGGTGGTGATCCGTGCCGAACACGCCTGAACGCCCGCGCCGTATCCGCGTCCAGCGCGAGGGGCCGCTCCTGGTCGAGGGGCCGGTCGAGATCGTGGGCGAGGACGGTGAGTCGACGGTGTCGCGGCGTTTCGTGGTGGCCGTCTGCACCTGCCGTCGCACACGCACACCGCCCTGGTGCGACACCAGCCACCGCCGTCGTACGAAGCCGGACGAGGCGTCATGACCGGCGCGCGCCTGCCGGAACCGCGTGGCCCGGTCTCGGCCGCGCTCCTCGACGCGCTGCGCGGATCGGACGCCCACTTCCCGCCGCTTCCCGCGGACCCCTACGGCGACGATCTCCAACTCGCGCTGTACGTCCTCTACGAACTCCACTACCTCGGCTTCGACGGCGTACCGGACGACCGAGAATGGGATCCCCAACTCCTCACCCTGCGTGCCGCATTGGAGGACCCATTCCTCCGCGCGCTGCGCACGGACGCGCCGGTCGACCCGTCCGACACGGCGGAGGGCGCCCTCGACGAACTCCAGCTCGAACCCGTCGGGGAGGCCGACGGGAGCCTCTCCCACTTCCTCCGCGACCACGGCAGCCTCGAACACGTCCGCCAGTACGCGGCGTTGCGCTCGCTCTACCACCTCAAAGAGGCCGATCCGCACGCCTGGGTGATCCCCCGGCTGCGCGGGCGGGCGAAGGCCGCCATGGTCGCGGTGGAGTTCGACGAGTTCGGCGCGGGCCGCGCGGACGAGATCCACGCCCGGCTGTTCGCCGACCTGATGACCGACCTGAGCCTGGACACCACGTACGGCCACTACCTGGACGCCGCCCCGGCCGAAGCGCTCGCCACCGTCAATCTCATGTCTCTGTTCGGCCTGCACCGTGCCCTGCGCGGAGCGCTCGTGGGTCACTTCGCCACTGTCGAGGTGACCTCCTCCCCCGCCTCCCGCCGCCTGGCCCAGGCACTGCGCCGGATGAACGCCGGTCCGGCTGCCGTCCGGTTCTACACCGAGCACGTCGAGGCCGACGCGGTGCACGAACAGGTCGTACGGCACGAGGTCGTCGCCGGACTCCTGGCGGACGAGCCGTGGCTGGAGACCGACGTGGTCTTCGGGATCCGCGCCACCGGACATCTCGAGGACCGGTTGGGCGCCCGACTGCTGCCGGCCTGGCGCGACGGCCGGTCGGCATTGCGCACGAACCGCGTCACCCGACCGTCACGGACCGGGCCGCACGGAGGCTGAAAATCGGCGACCGCCCGGGCGGGCGGCAGGGCGGGCGCCGTGTCAGATGCCCGCTTAAGTCCGTGCGATTCCCTGCGCTCTTCCGTGTAGTTGTGCGGTCCTGGGTCGACGCCGGCTCACCCGCGAAGAGCGTTCATGGCACAGCCGCTAGGGTGAGCGGATGGCCGAAATCAGTGCGAGGGACATGCCGACGGTGCTGCCTGCCCACACCGTCGAGGTCGGGACCGAGCCACTGGAACGGCCGGTGCGGAACTCGGTGGGCGGCTGGCCCTTCCTCGACGACGCAGACTCCTGGCCGGAGTGCTTCTGCGGCGAGCGGATGGCCCTGTTCTTCCAGCTCGACATTCCCGTGGACATAGAGCACTTCGGCGGAGACCACCTCATGGTCTTCCACTGCCGTTCCCACAACGACGCGTCCGAGGCGGAGTTGGCCGACGGCCGGCTCGTGCCCCGGTACTGGGACGCTCCGCAGCCGCCCTACCCGCGTCCGTTCTGGCGCGTACTGCTCCAGCGGAACGTGGCCGTGCCGTCGACGGAAGCCGAACCATCCGTCCGCGCGCTGCCGTTGACACTGAGTCCCCTCGTCGACACTCCCGACTCGCGCGGGCTGGGAGCCCAGGCTTTCAAGGTCGGTGGCACGCCGTCCTGGGCACAGGACCCCGAGTCCTACACCTGCGCGTGCGGCTCCGACCTGGTGTACCTCTGCCAGGTACCGGAGAGCATGGAGTTCGCCGTGCACCCCGGTCTGCCGGAGCAGCCGTACAGCGTCGGCGCCGACACCTACAACCTGTTCCTGGCGAACGAGGTCTACCTGCTCGCGTGCCCGGACCACTGCGACCCGGCGGCGGTGTGGCCGGCGAACCAGAACTGAGCCGCTGGTTCACCGACCACGTGCCTCCTCGGCAGCGCGGGTGTCAGCTCTTCGGTGTGCGGACGGTCTGTTGATCCGAAAGAAACGGCCTAGTCGACGGTGACGACGACGGAGTGCCGTCCGCTGGCGCCGTCGGGAATGGTGCGGGTGCGGCTGCCGGTCTGCACGGCACCGGTGCGGTCGGTCGCGCGGACGGTGAGGGTGTGGCCGCCTCGGGTGGCCTTCCAGGGCATCGACCACTGGCGCCAGGTGTCGCGGGTGTCCTCGGCGGCCAGGTGGGCCTTCTGCCAGGGGCCGTCGTCGATGCGGACTTCGACCTTGTCGATGCCCCGGTGCTGGGCCCAGGCGACGCCGGCGATCATCACCGTGCCGGCCTTCGGCCGGGCGAAGGGCTTGGGGGTGTCGATACGCGACTCGGTCTTGATCGGGGCCCGGCGGGCCCAGCCGCGCTTGACCCAGTACGGGTCGTAGGAATCGAACGTGGTGAGCTCGATGTCCTCGATCCACTTGCAGGCCGAGACGAATCCGTACAGGCCCGGGACCACCATCCGCACCGGGAAACCGTGTTCGAAGGGCAGCGGCTCACCGTTCATGCCGAGGGCGAGCATCGCGTCGCGGCCGTCCATGAGTTCCTCGACCGGGCTGCCGATCGTCATCCCGTCCACGGAACGCGCCACCAACTGGTCCGCCGGACCTCCCCGGGACGGAGGCCTCACCCCGCACTCGTCCAGCAGGTCGGCCAGACGTACGCCGGTCCAGCGGGCGTTGCCCACATAGGGGCCGCCGACCTCGTTGGAGACACAGGTCAGGGTGATGTCCCGCTCGATCAGCTCCCTGCGCAGCAGGTCGTCGAAGGAGTAGACGGTCGGACGGCGTACACCCTTGCCGTGGATACGCAGCCGCCATCCGGTGGCGTCCACCTTGGGCACCACCAGCGCGGTGTCCACCCGGTAGAAGTCGCCGTTCGGGGTGACGAAGGGGCTGATGCCGGGGACACGCAACCCGGCTCCCCTGGGTACCGGCTGCGCCGGTGACCGGGGGGCCGGCAGCACGACCCTCCGTCGTGATGCGACCGCGTCCTGCCCCCGCGAGGTGTTCAGTGACCGGCCGACCACACCCATCACGGCCGAGGCCGCGGCGGCCGACGCGGCCGCCAGGACGAATCCCCGTCGGTCCCAGTCCTCGCGCGCGGGTGAGCCGACTCCCGCTCCCTCGGTCACGGGCGCGGGCGGCGCCGACGCCGGTGACGGCCTCACCGCGGTCAGACGGCTCGCCAGAACGTACAGAAGCAGGGCCCCGGCCACGGCCCCCACGACGGAGGGCAGCATGTCGATGAGGCCGACCGAGTCGGGCCGGCTGACGGCGGCCGCCGCCCCCACCACCCCGAAGAGAAGGACCCCGGCGGTTCCGACCCGCCGAAACCGCACCGCCAGAACACCCAGCGCCAGAGCCGCGACAGCCAGCACGGCGAGGATGCCGAGCTCCAGCACGAGCTTGTCGTTCGTACCGAAGTGGCGGATCGCCCAGTCCTTGACTGGAGCGGGTGTCGCGTCGATCGACGCGCCGCCCACCGCGACGACCGGGCTGGACTGCGGACGCACCAACGCGGCGACCAGTTCGGCCACCGCCAGTGCGGCGAACGCGGCCAGCGCCCCGCTCAGCGCACCCAGCGCCCAACGCGACAAGCCTGGCCGAACTCGCTGATCCTTCTCTTCGTCCCTCACACGGGGAATCCGGTTCTGCGCACCGGACGGATTGGCCGATCCACCTGATCGGGTGAAATGAGATCCTCCACCAATCCAGCCCGCATTCCGCTACGGATCTACTGTGGCCCGTTCAACGGATCTGGTCCGCCCCGAGGCCCGTGTCGCCACCCTGGCCGAGGGAGAAGATCTGATCGAGTCCGGCGATCCGCAGGATGCGCAGAGTGTTGGCGGGTACGGCCTCCAGCGCTATGTCCGCCTGCGCGGTGTGGGCGTGGTGGTGTGCCGCGATCAGGGCGCTGAGTCCGCTGGAGTCGCAGAATTCCATGCCGCCGAGGTCCAACGTGAGGCGCTGGCCCGGTCGGAGGGCGACCGTGGGGATCAACTCCCTCAGTTCCCGGGCGGAGTCGTAGTCGAGTTCCCCGGAAATCTTTAGAACGGGACCGGTGTCGGCATCTCGGATGGTGATCTTCAACGGGCTCATCGGGTGCTTCTCGTCAGGGTGTCGGGGGCTGGGACGCCGAGGGCGAGCAGGGCGGTGTCGTCGTCGAGCCCGTCTCCGAAGCTGTGCAGCAGTCCGGTGAGAGCTTGCACCAGGGCGGGCGTGGGCTTCCCGGCGTGGTCGGCGGCGAAGGCGAGCAGGGCCTCGTCCCCGTACAGGCTGGTGCGGTCCTCGCTCGTACGGGCCTCGGTGATGCCGTCGGTGTAGAGCAGGAGGGTGTCGCCGGGGGCGAGGACTGTCCTGGCCGCGGCGAAGGTGGCGGAGGGCAGGATGCCGACGAGGAGGCCACCGGGGGTGGGCAGGAATGCGGCGGTGCCCTCGGCTCGCAGGACGATGACCGGCGGGTGGCCGCCCGAGGCCAGGTGGACGGCGACCTGCCCGGTGTCGGGGTCGGGCTCGAGGGTGCCGAACACGGCGGTGCAGTACCGCGGGTCACCGCTGGCGCCCGCGTACCGTTCGTAGAGCACCTTGTTGAGGGTGTTCAGGGCGGAGACGGGATCGGAGCCGTGCAGGGCGGCGGCGCGCAGGGTGTAGCGCGTCAGTGAGGTGACCGCGGCGGCCTGGGGCCCCTTGCCGCACACGTCGCCGAGGAAGAAGCCGAAGCGCTTTTCGTCGATGGGGAAGACGTCGTAGAAGTCGCCGCCGATCCGGTCGGGATGGGCGGTGTGGTAGTAGGCGGCTGTGTCCACCCCGGGGATCGACGGCAGGATGTCGGGCAGCAGTGACTGCTGGAGGACCGCGAGGGCGTCCTCCAGCCTGGCCCGGTCGGCCTCCGCCCGCTTGCGCGCTTCATCGGCAGCCTTCCGCTCGCGCAGAAGCTCTTCCTCATAGGCGCGACGGTCACGGGCGTCGAAGAGGGTGGTGCGGATCAGCAGGGGCTCACCGGTACTGCCGTGCTTGACCACGGAGGAGACCAGCACCGGCATCCGGCCGTTCGAATGCTTGATCTCCAGGGCTATGCCGCTGATCTCGCCCCGCATCCGCAGCAGCGGCGCGAAGTGCGTCTCGTGGTACAGCTTTCCGCCCACGGTCAGCAGGTCGGCGAACCGCATCCGGCCCACCACCGCCTCACGCTCCATACCGAGCCAGGTCAGCAGCGTGGTGTTGATCTTCGCTATGGTGCCGTCCATCAGCGTCGACAGGTATCCGCACGGCGCGCTCTCGTACAGGTCCTCGACGCTGTCCTCCAGCAACGAGGCGAACGCGGCGCCGGACGACTTCTCGTCGTCGGCCCCGTGCGGATCGGGGTGCTGCCCGGCGCGGCACATCACCGCAGGCTCTCCAGGAACGTACGGATGGCGTCATTCGTGGCGTCCGGCGCGGACAGGTGCGGGCAGTGCCCGTACGCGTCCAGGGTGACGAGCGTCGAACCGGGGATCGCCCGGTGGATGAAGGCGCCCACCTCGCGGGGAGCGATCACGTCCTGGGTGCACTCCAGCACCAGGGTCGGCACCGACACCGTCTTCAGGTCGTCCCGTGAGTCCGACAGGAACGTGGTGCGGGCGAAGACGCGTGCCATCTCCGGATCGGTGGCGCAGAAGCTGTTCTTCAGCTCGTCGCCGAGGTCCGGCCGGTCCGCGTTCCCCATGATCACCGGTGCCATCGCCGCCGACCAGCCCAGATAGTTCGACTCCAGTGACGCCAGCAGCTCATCGATGTCGTCGGCGCTGAAGCCGCCGCGATAGCCGTCGTCGTCGATGTACCGCGCGGACGGAGCCACCATCACGAGCGCCCCGATCCGCTCCGGGGCCATGCCGGCGGCCAGCACGCCGATCATCGCGCTGACGGAATGGCCCACGAACACCGCGTCGTGCAGATCGAGCGCCTCGCACACCTCCATCACGTCCTGGGCGTAGCCGCTCAGCGAGGCATAGCGAGCCGCCGAGAACGCGGTCGCGTCAGAGCGGCCCGCACCGACGTAGTCGAACAGCACCACCCGGTAGTCCTCGGCAAGGGCGGGCACGGTCAGCCGCCACATGTTCTGATCGCAGCCGAACCCATGAGCCAGCACCACCGTCCGCCCCCGGGGGTTGCCGGTGACGATGACATTGTTCCTGCGAGCGACATCCATGCCCGGCAATCTCTCAGCACCTGTCCGATGCCCCATTGCGACCATCCACCCCGTGTATCCCTCCCACCCCTCCACAAACCGGATCCCGGCGGAACAGACACGACCACCTGAAACACGCCCATCTCCGGAGGGGAACCGCTCCGTCCCCGCGGGGACGGGAGCACGTCTCCGCGGGGACGGGAGCACGTCTCCGTGGGGAACGCGGCACGGGTGGACGATCCGGAGTCTGCGCTCCACAAGTACGGGTACTCGGCCGCCATGGACCACGAATACTGGAACATCGCGCTCTCGAACGCCGCGTTCGGCACGCTCGGCGCCCTGCTGGGCGGGCTCGTCATCGCCGGAGCCCTGGTGTGGGCCGTGGGGCTGGGCATCCGGGCGCGCCGTGGCGAGCCGGGCCCGCCCAAGGCTCATGAGCAGCCCAGGCTTCCGCAGTCGGGGCCCGCGCACGAGACCTCGGAGATCAGGGAACCGAACGAGGTGCCCCGCGCCGAGAACGACAGCGAGCGCCTCACCCCGCATCAGCTCGGCGGTGCCGGCAGCAAGCGCAGTGACCGGCAGGAGCGGCCGCGCTGGGGGTCCGGTTCGAGCGGGTCGTTCGGCGGCGGGGGTTCCGGCTGATGCCGAACCATCCCGACCAACCGGACCACTTGGATCACCCAGACCACCCGGACCTGCTTCGGCAGCGGAACACGCGTCTGCGCCACACCCGATCCAGGTACGCGGCGCCCCTTCCCCTTCCCCGTCTTCTTTGCCGAGCGAGGTGATGAAAATGGCACCGACTCCACGCCGGTCGGGTCTGGCCGGCCTCTCCGCACTCGTCACGGGCGGATCCAGGGGCCTCGGGCTGCTGCTGTCCGCACGGCTGGCCCAGCGCGGCTGCCTGGTCACGATGGCGGCCCGCGACGAGGACGAACTGCGACGCGGCGCCGAATGGGCCGAGGCAAGAACCGGCAAGAAATTCTCCACCGCGGTGTGTGACGTCCGTGACCGGCATGCCGTGGAGTCGGTGGTCCGGCAGGCGGACGCCCGGCACGGCGGGCTGGACATCGTCGTCGCCAACGCCGGTGTCATCCAGGTGGCCCCGGTGGCATCGCTCGGCAGCGGAGCCTTCGGGGACGCCATGGACACCATCTTCGGCGGCGCCGTGAACACGGCCATGGCGGCGCTCCCCTCGCTGCGCGCGAGCGAGGCCGGAGGCCGGCTGTGTCTCATCGGCTCGGTCGGCGGGCTGCTCGCCGTTCCGCATCTGCTGCCGTACTCGTGCGCCAAGGCCGCCGTCGGAGCGTTGGGCGAGGGGCTGCGGGCCGAGACGGCCGGAGACAGCCTCAGCGTCACGACTGTCCATCCGGGGCTGATGCGCACCGGCTCGCATCTTCAGGCCGAGTTCGGCGGACGCCCGTCCCGGGAGTTCGCCTGGTTCTCGGCTCTCTCGGGGGCGCCCGTCGTCTCGATGGACGCCGAGCGTGCGGCGGAGCGCATCGTACGGGCGCTGGAGAAGCGCAGGACCCGCCTGGTGCTGACTCCCGCCGCGCGTGCCGCGTCGGTGGCGCACGGCGTGGCACCGGCCACGGTCACCCGGCTCAGCGGCCTCGCAGCCCGGCTCCTGCCCGCTCCCCCGGCCACCCACGGCGACGTCGACGCGGCCGGACCCGACATCGAGCAGGGCCACGGCATCGATCGGTCCGCCTCCACCTGGACGGAGAAGGTACGCAGGCTGGGCAGCGGCCTCAACGACCGGGCCGCACGCCGCTACAACCAGCGGACCCCGGGCCCCCCGACCAGCGCCTGACCCCTGGCCGGGGTCGGACCCTGCGACAGAAGGAGCTCTCATGCGCGCACTGACCTGGCACGGCAAGCGGGACGTCCGTGTGGAGACCGTGCCCGACCCGCGGATCGAGAAGCCCGACGATGTGATCGTACGGATCACGTCGAGCGGCATCTGTGGATCCGACCTTCACCTCTACGAGCTGTTCGGCCCCTATCTGGACCCCGGGGACATCCTGGGACACGAGCCCATGGGCGTGGTCGAGTATGTCGGGCCCGAGGTTCACGCCCTCAAGCCGGGCGACCGCGTCGTGATCCCGTTCAATGTGTCGTGCCGCGACTGCCACATGTGCGACCGCGGGCTGCACTCGCAGTGCGAGACCACACAGGTCCGTGAACGCGGCACCGGTGCCTCGCTCTTCGGGTACACCAAGCTCTACGGGCAGGTCCCGGGCGGCCAGGCCGAGCTGCTGCGGGTCCCCTTCGGCAACAGGCTGCCCATCAAGGTCCCGGACGGGCCGCCGGACGACCGCTACGTCTATCTGTCCGACGTCCTGCCGACGGCCTGGCAGGCGGTCGAGTACGCCGACATCCCCGAGGGCGGCACGGTGACCGTCCTCGGGCTCGGCCCGATCGGTGACATGGCGACCCGGATCGCGCAACACCGCGGGGCCGGCCTGGTCATCGGCATCGACCCGGTCGCCGAACGGCTCTCCCGCGCCTCCGCACACGGCGTCACGTGCTTCGACGCCCGACGCGATGGCGCCGAACTGACCGAATCCGTACAGGAGTTGACGGAGGGGCGGGGCACCGACGCGGTCATCGACGCCGTCGGGATGGAAGCCCACGGAGCACCGTTCGCGAAGGCCGCCCAGTGGGTCACCACTCTGCTGCCGGACAGCGTCGCGCAGCCGCTCATGGAGCGGGCCGGCGTGGACCGGCTGACCGCCCTGCACACGGCCATAGAACTGGTACGGCGCGGGGGCACAGTGTCCGTCTCCGGCGTGTACGGCGGGGCGGCCAGCCCCATGCCACTGCTGACCATGTTCGACAAGCAGATCCAGCTACGGATGGGTCAGGCGAACGTGTGGCGCTGGGTCGAGGACATCCTGCCTCTGCTGACCGACGCCGATCCGCTCGGCGTGGACTCCTTCAAGACCCATGACATGCCGCTGGAGGACGCCCCCAAGGCGTACGCGATGTTCCAGGCCAAGGAGGACGCCATGGTCAAGACGCTTCTTCACCCCTGATCCCGGATTCCACGACTCGATCCGGATTTCACCCTGTCCACATGTATGCGATCGCATGAACGACCTGGAGTTGACCGATGGAAGAACGACAGACCCCCGGCCAGAGCCGACAGGTGGGCGTGTGCAAGGCGTGTGGGAGCAGGCCGGCCGTCTCGTCCGAGAGTGGGACGATGCTGTGCGAGCACTGCTCTCGTGTGCTTGAACTGCCGGACCAGACAGCGTTGGTGGACGATGACGGGGCCGGGGTCCGGCGCGATTTCGAGAACCGCGACGGCCGCCCAGAGGCCTGAAGGCAGCGCGTAGGACGCGACATTCACCCGGAGGGGCCGCGACGGGCAAGGGATCGAGATCCGCGGCGATGCCGGGACCGGAGAAGTCGGCCGCTTCGTTGCCATGGAAGCCGTCGTCGGTCTCGATGGCCGTTCGGGTGGGGGGCGCCAACTCCAGTGCCCCGCTGATGAGTTTGCGGCCTTCCTGAACCATCTGCCGACGCCAGGCGTCGATGCCGGCGTAGAGCGGGACATTGGGACTGGTCGTGCCGAGAAGGTTCGCCCTGGAGGCGAGGTCCGCCGGATCGATGAGGTCGCCTCGCAGGTGGCACGGAGCCCTGCTCCAGGCGGTGCCCATCTCGTGGCTGCCGGTCACGCAGATGTCCGCGCCCGCGTCCATCGCCCACGACGGCAGGTCGTCGTGGCAGGGCAGGTGTGTGCCCCACGCCTCGTCCACGATGAGCGGTTTGCCGTGGCGGTGGCAGACCTCGGCGATGTCGGCCAGGTCGGCCGCCGCCCCGTACGGCGTCGGGCTGGTGACCAGGGCGCCGTCTGCGTCTGGGGTACTCCGTGAACGCCTTTTCGTAGGGACCGGCCGACGGAGGATGCGCGATGTTCAGCGAGGCGTCCCACTGGGGGCTCCACCCACACCGGCTCGACGCCGGAGAGACTGAGGCCCGCGATCACCGACTTGTGCGTCCCGGCCCACCAGGAGCCGGCTGCCGGGACAGGCCACCACCAGCATGGCGGCCTTCACCGACAGTGAGCTGCCGGAGGTGGAGAAGAACGTGTGCTCGGCGTGGACCGCGTCGGCCATGCGTCGTTGGGCCCATTCCACGGCTCCGCGCCGCGTCAGCCGGTCGTCAAAGCCCCCGCTGGCCAGGACATCACCGAAGAAGACGGCGTCCCCCAGCACGGCTCGCGCCCGCGGATCCGCGCCTCGGGCCTGTTTGTGCCCCGGTGGCGCAAAGCCCAGCTCGTCGACGTCGTGATAGCGGGTGAGCGCCTCGAGGACGGCGCCTCGTCGTGGTTCAAATCCATAGGGATGGAGGGCCCGGGTTGGACAGCTCGATCTCAGGCGCTGTGACGCAAGCGCCGGCGGGCGAAGACCCGTCGACCAGAATCCCGGAAGACAAGACGCCGTCGGGCAGAGCACCGCCCTTGGAATGGGTACTCGGACGAAACCGATGGCCGGCCACGGCTTCCTCCCGGCAGGGACGGACGCGACGGAAGGGAGGGCTCTGATGACACGGCGCGACGACGGGATGTTGCGGATGCTGAGGAGCCTGCTGGCCGGCAGCCATGTGATGTCCTTCGAGCAGTTGCCGTCACGGGTGGCTGAGCAGGCTTCGGCGGCCGACTTGGACGACGTACGCATCTACCTCGGCGACCTGCAGCGCGACGTTCTGCGCCTGCTCACCGGCGAGGGGCCGGACGCCGCGCAGAAAACCAGGGACGCCCAGCCGGAAATGCCGGTCGAGGGCACCGTCGCCGGGCGCGCCTACCAGTACGGGCACATCGTGGCCGCCGCCGGCAGTGAGAACGGGCGCCAGACCTGGTGGGTGCCACTTCTGGACGGTACCGAGCGCCTCGGCGTCCTGCGCGTGACCAGTACCCACGACGGTGACGGACTCCACGAGGACATGCTGACGCTGGCGTCGATGGTGGCCATGCTGGTCGTCAGCAGCCGGGACACCAGCGACTCCCACGCCCGTCTGACCCGTATCAAGGCGATGAACGTCGCGGCCGAGATGCAGTGGACGCTGATGCCGCCGCGCACCTACGCCGACGACCGGGTCATCATCGGCGCGGCCCTGGAACCAGCCTACGAGGTCGGCGGCGACGCCTACGACTACGCAGTCGCCGGAGACACCATCCACTTCTCGGTCTTCGACGCCATGGGACACGACACCTCCGCCGGACTCACCGCCAATCTCGCCGTGGCCGCCTGCCGCAACCACCGCCGTCAAGGCACTCCCCTCGACCAGCTCGGTGACCGCATCGAGCAGGTTCTGATGGAGCAGTTCGGCCACAGCCGTTACGTGACCGGGATCCTCGCCGATCTGGACGCCAAGAGCGGCATCCTGACGTGGGTCAACCGCGGCCATCATCCGCCCATCGTGATCCGCGGCGGACGCTGGTCCACCCTCCTGAAGTGCCCGCCGTCCCACCCGATGGGTACCGACCTGCATCTGCCCACCACGCTCTGCCATGAGCAGCTCGAACCCGGCGATCGCCTCGTCTTCTACACCGACGGCATCACCGAAGCCCGCGTCGGAGGCCAGGAGTTCGGCCTCGCGCACTTCATCGACTTCCTCGTCCGCCACCACAGCGACGGCCTGCCCGTCCCCGAGACCCTCCGCCGCCTCATCCGCGCCCTGCTCCAGCACCACAACCAGCGATTGCAGGACGACGCCACCATCCTGGTGTGCGAATGGTTCGGTCCGCAGCCCCGGACCATCACCGTCGTCGCACCGCAGGCGGGCGTACCGCTCCCGCAAGACCCCCTGTAGTCACAGCACCCCGGTCGCCGGACGCCCCGCACGCGCCCTCACATTCCGCTGCCCTGGCCCGTGCTCGCGAGAGGTGGCGCCGCGGCCGGACCGGCCAGGTACGCGCGTCACCGTCCGGATTCCCTGCCGCTCCGCCCGCAAACGCCCCCTCGACGGCGGCGGCGCACCGGGTGCCATCGGTTTTCCGCGGGCGTTACCAGTGGGCCGAATGTGTGATTCATTCCGATTTGGGAACGCGCAGGGGACGTGATACTTCGAACAGCGGAGGCGCACATGGCCGTACGGCATCGTCTGATCCAGAAGCCCCCCGCAGCCGTCTGGGCCGTCCTGTCCGACGCCGAACGGTTCGAGGAATGGGTGGTCGGCACCTCCCGGGTCGAAGCCGGCGAAGGACGGTGGCCGGACCTCGATGCGACCCTCCGTTACGAGATCGCCATCGGGCCGATCACGTTGCACAACCGGACCATCGTGCGCCGCAGCGAACCGAACACCGTCCTCGAACTGGAGGCGAACAGCGGAGCGCTGGGGACCGCGAGGATCGCGCTGGAGCTGCGGCCCTGGGGCGAACACACCTTGCTGATCCTGGACGAACACCCCTTGCGCGGCCCGGGTGGCGCCCTCCACAACGGCCTACTGGACGCGGCGCTGCAGGTGCGGCACCGCGCGATGCTCCGTCGTCTCGCCCGGCTCTGCGAGTCGTCCGAAGAGCCGTCGCGAACCCCGGTCGGCCAGGCCGGGCACCCGCGCAGCGCCTGAAGCGCGACCGGGACCCGCAGGCGATCACGCCACCAGGCGCGACGCCCTCATCGAGCCAGGAGCACGTCATGGCGGACGCAGTAGTGATCGGGGCGGGCCCCAACGGTCTCGTCGCGGCCAACCTCCTGGTCGACGCCGGCTGGAGTGTGGAGGTGCTGGAGGCCCAGGACACGCCCGGCGGGGCGGTGCGGCACGACCATGGGGTCGACCCCGATTTCACCAGCGACGTATTCAGCGCCTTCTATCCGCTGGCCGCCGCTTCACCGGTTCTCGACGACCTGCATCTGGAGCACGAGGGGCTGGTGTGGAGCCACGCTCCGAAGGTCCTCGCCCACCCCTTGCCCGACGGCCGGTGCGCGGTCCTCAGCCGTGACCTGGCGGAGACCGCCGCGAGTCTGGACGCGTTCGCTCCGGGCGACGGACCGGCCTGGGAAAACCTCTGGCGCGTCTGGGAGCGACTGCGCGAGGGGATCCTCGACGCCTTGTTCACCCCCTTCCCTCCGGTCCGCGCCGGTGCCGCGCTGGCCCTGCGGCTGCGGGGTGCCGGAGGGCTGCGGCTGGCCAGGACGATGGTGCTGCCGGTGCGCCGGCTGGGCGAGGAGGAGTTCCGCGGCGAGGGCGGCCGGCTCCTGCTCGCGGGCAACGCCCTGCACGCCGACCTGGCGCCGGAAGCCGCGGGCAGCGGCGGTTTCGGATGGATCATGTCCATGCTCGGCCAGACGTACGGCTTCCCCGTTCCGGTCGGCGGCTCGGGAGCCCTCAGCGGCGCCCTCGCCCGCCGTCTGACGCGGCGCGGCGGAACCATCCGCTGCGGGGAACAGGTCACCGAGGTCGTCGTCCGTGGCGGCCGGGCCGTCGGTGTCCGCACGGCATCCGGCGAGGGAGTCCCGGCCCGCAGGGCGGTTCTGGCCGATGTGTCCGCGCCCGCTCTGTACGGGTCCCTCGTGGCCGAGAACCATCTCCCCCCACGGCTGCTCGCCGACCTGAAACGCTTCCAGTGGGACTTCGCCACCTTCAAAGTCGACTGGGCCCTGAACAGCCGGGTGCCCTGGCGCTGCCCGGAGGCCGCTCAGGCGGGTACAGTCCATCTCGCCGACGACGTCGACGCTCTCACGCGTTTCGCCTCCCAGATCGCCATGGGCCGCGTCCCCGACGAACCCTTCTGTCTCTTCGGCCAGATGACCACCGCCGACCCCAGCCGCTCTCCCCGCGACACCGAGGCCGCCTGGGCCTACACGCACGTTCCGCAACAGGTGCGGGGCGACGCGGGGACCGACGGACTGACGGGATCGTGGGACACCCGAGAGCAGGAAGCCTTCGCCGACCGCATCGAGGCACACGTCGAGCACTACGCCCCCGGCTTCCGCGGCCTCGTCCGGGCCCGGCGCATCCTCGCCCCGCCCACGCTGGAAGGCCTGGATGCCAACCTGCACCGCGGCGCCATCAACGGTGGCACCACCGCCCTGCACCAGCAGCTCGTCTTCCGGCCCGGCCCCGGCACCGGCCGCCCGGAGACACCCGTGCCGGGCCTGTATCTGGCCTCCGCCTCCGCGCACCCGGGCGGCGGAGTACACGGCGCCCCGGGAGCCAATGCAGCACGGGCTGCCCTACGCCGACACCGCACGGCCGCGCTCTCCCGCCTCCAGAGTCGGCTGACCCACCGCGACCGCGGGGGCCGGCGGTGACGAGACAACGGAGGTCGGTCAACACGCAGCCGAGTGGGCAAGAGCTGCCACCGGATGGTGGCGTGAAAACCGAGGGGCCATGGGTACCCGCGCCTCAGGAGCACGCCGGTGTGCACGGTGTCAGACATCTGCACGCGCTCGTACGCGCGAAACCCACAGGCGCTCGCGACGCTCCGGCGAACACCACGGCACCGATCCCGGCACACCGGTCAGTGAGGCCGATCATGAGAGATATCCCGACCCCATCGCAGGCAGAGGGCGAACGCACCGACGACGAGGTGGAAGCGGCCCTTCACGACGTTCCTCGAACAACTCCGTCACAGGCGGAAGGCGAGGACATGGAGGAAGCGAACGCGGGGAGCGAGCGAAGCGCGCGTGCGCCCGAGTCGAATTCCTGACACTGCCCCCGTCCGGCAGCGCATCGGCGCCCCCCGTGAGGGAAACCCCGTTGACATGAGGCTGATCAGCGAACGCTCGGGACGCCGACGCGCGCCGAAGTCCTGGCTCCCCTACGGTGCCGGCGCCGGCACCGTAGCGGCCACCGCCCTGGTGGGGGCACGCGCGGTCGATGCCGACAGTTCCTGGTACCGGTCCCCGCGCAAACCGCCGTGACAGCCGCCTTCGTGGGCTTTCGGCGTCGTGCGGACTCCGCTCTACGCAACGATCGCCTACGCCGCCGGACACACCCACACCGCGTCTCGTATGTCGCAACTAGTCTGTGAGCGCGCCGTCACTTCGGCTCTGACGATGTCCCACTCGGCGCTCGTGGGCGTGATGGCTGTGGTGCACTCGTCCGCGACGGAGGTACGCGCGCTTCCGCGGCGTAGGTGATGTGCCTTCGCCCAGCCGGTCTCCGGCACTCGGAGGACGGGTTTCTCTGCGGTTCGCCTGGTCACGGCGTCTCATCTTCTCTCGGTTCACCGATGCACCACGTAGCCCGTCGGCAGACGGCCAGACCTCGCCGCCCGGCCGGTGGTCTCAGTACCGCCCCGGCCCTCATGGGCATGTCCCACCCGACCGGAGCGGGCACAGAATGTCGGGTGCGGCAGGCTTGGCCATTCCTAACGTTGGTGATCGAAAGGGAAGGAGGCCGGGCTTGCTGGATCGGTTGAACCAGGCCATGCAGTACATCGAGGATCACCTCGACGAGCAGATCGAGGTGGCTGAGCTGGCCCGGATCTCGGTCACGTCGGAGTACCACTTCCGACGGCTGTTCTCCACGCTGGCGGGCATGCCGCTGTCGGAGTACATCCGACGCCGTCGGCTGACCGTTGCGGGAGCCGAAGTCCTGGGCGGGGAAACGACATTGCTGGAGACCGCGATCCGCTACGGCTACACGTCGGGGGAGGCTTTCGCCCGGGCGTTCCGCGCCGTGCACGGCGTCGGTCCCGGCGAGGCCAGGCGCACCGGCGCGGCTCTGAACTCACAGGCCCGGCTTTCCTTCCGCCTCACCGTCGAAGGGAACAGCACCATGCGGTACCGCATCGTGGAGAAGGAAGCATTCCGGGTCGTCGGCAGGAAGGCGCGCGTCCCGCTGATCTACCAGGGCGTCAACCCGCACATCGCCGAGCACATCCGGAGCATCCCGCCGGAGACGATGGTCCGGATCTCCGGGCTCTCGGACGACGACCCGGAGGGCGTGGTGTCGGCGACCGTACGGCTGTCGGACGGCTTCGAGGAGGGCAGCGAACTCGACTACTACCACGCCGTGGTGACGACGGCCGCCGAGGTGCCCGAGGACCTCGACGTCCTGGACTGTCCGGCGGGCACCTGGGCCGTGTTCGACAACACCGGGCCATTCCCGGAGGCGCTGCAGCAGATGTGGGGTGACGTGGCCGCCCAGTGGATCCCGTCCAACCCGTACGAGTACCGACCGGGACCGGAGATTCTGCGTACCCGCCCGTCACAGGACGACCCGACACACTCCGCCGCACAGCTCTGGATCCCGGTGACCCGCACACCGGCCTGAGCCGGAGGATGCGTCGGCCTGAGCCGGAGGACGCGCCGGCCTGAGCCGGAGGACGCGCCGGCAACCTCGTGAGGCCCCTCTCACTCAGCATGAGGGGCCTCACTACCCCGAATCCGAAACCCGAATCGGGGATTCCTGGAGTGAATTGCCGAGGCAGCGGGTCCTCAAGAAGGTGAGATTGGCAGGTATACGGATCGGCCCGCCGGGCATCCGATGCCACGGAGGTTGATAACTATGGTTCCCGTTCTTCTCGTTCTTCTGCTCGCACTGATCCTCTTCGGTGCCGGTTTCGCACTCAAGGCGCTGTGGTGGATCGCGGTCATCGTGCTGATCGTGTGGGCTCTCGGCTTCGTCATCCGCCCGACGGCGAGTGGTGGCAGGCGTGGCCGCTGGTACCGCTGGTGAGTCTCACCGACCAGCGGTATCCACGGGTGGGGGGCCCCCGCACCAGGGGCGCGGCGGCCGC